>JBILHQ010000261.1:0-7765 GCA_044350415.1 Saprospiraceae bacterium
CCCATCTGCGCTGATGGTACTGGAGTTGATGCTCCGGGAGAGTAAGTCGGTGCCAACTTAAATTAACACAAAGCCTTTGCTGCGTCCGCAGTAAGGGCTTTTGTGTTTTTATGGCGGTTTAGAACTCAACGCAATCCGTATTATTCTGTTTTCAGGCCACACTGCTACTGTCCGATATGTCAGCGGTAATTTGGTTGCTCCCAGCCTTACCGGTTACTTTACCAAAGGGAAATACCGCTCTTCCATTACTCCAAAATGATGTACCTGGTGCCCTATCGTCGTAAATCCAATAGCAAGTACAGGGACTTCACTCTTAAACATGATGCCTGAACGGCGCAGAGCCACTTCTGGCATAGATTCAAATAGCATCTGGCTGCTCTGGCGAACGTGGCGCATTTCGGTAATGATCCCTTCCAACGGGCGACGCTTTGCCTCGGCATGCAGCGCAAACCCATCCTCCTCAAATCCAGGTAGTAACGTCTGATCATTTCTGGAAAAGCGCAATGACCGGTAGGCAAATATTCTTTCCGCATCGATAATATGCTGGAATATATCCCTTATGGTCCATTTACCGGGCGCATATACCTGATCGCCCAATCGATGTAATAAATCCATATCCAGCGCATCAATCGCTGCAATACTCCGCCGGAATGCTTCAGAGAGATCAATGTCGTCCACTTTGTCGATATAAGTATCGAAATAGGACGGCTTCCTTAATACGTCTGATTTTTTCAACATAGTGCAAAGTTAAGTATTGTTTGGGCTACTTAAATCGTTTATAATAAAAATAATGAATAGTCCGGTTAGCGTATTTAACGGTGGAGCAGGAACTAATTCCAAATCGTAATGCCCCATTAATGCCTGTCGGAGAGAAAAAATATCCATGTCAGTAATTAAACCAGACATATTGAGATCGGAAGCAAGTACCCGGTAAGGCAACGAAAAAGGAGCAATCCCTAGGATATAGCGCTGGATAGCGACCATATCGCACACATTTACGGCATCAGCAAAAGTACTCCCAACAGGTGATTCTGTCGCACAAATATCGAGTAGGCGTAGTGGCATTATTGTATTGAATATTATTGAAACCCGGAGGATTATTGCTGTTAACTACTGTTTCCAATGTGCCATTTCCATCCAGGTCCAGGCGATAATAGAAATTCAGGTTCCAGGGGCTCGCGGAATCCATCGCTATAATTTCAAAGTCCAATGGGCCCTCACTTAGGTTATGATCGCCAGTATTGGCATCGGCTCAATCGGGATGGTTCCAAAATGAAGCACCATTGGCAGTAGTGTCTTCAATGATGGTACCTGGTGTGCCGGAAGAGACTATTGGAGGTTGTTGATCGAATATTTTAAAATTTTGTGTATATTGATAGCAATTGGCATCTTTACTCCAGTAAATGGAATAGTTGGTATGGTTCGGGTCGGTTGGAGAAAGATGCGTTATGGTAGGTTCCCATCCGGGCAAATTAGTGCCTGGGGCCGAAAGTACTGGCCCGATTGTGTTTGCCGGATTTAAATAGGTGTTGATCGGCGCAGGATTTGGGATGTACGTGCATGGCAGATTAGTTTGGTAAGTAGCCGGATTATAGATGGTCCAGTAACGGTCAAACTCAAAACATTCGCCCACAAAAGATGGTTGAAAATCTTGTGGGAGATCCCAATAAGTGATACTTAAACTGTCGCAGTTGTTGCCCAAAATCTGCGGTTGCCCAAAGTTGTCCGGGGTATATGGTCCATCAAGTGAAGTATTCTGGTCATCGGGGAAATGGATAAAATACCCGGAACAATTACTTTGAGAAAGAAGCGTTTGAAAAAAAAGCAAGGTAAAGATGCCTGTAAAGAAAATATTTTTCATGGAATTGTAAGTTGAAGTGAGGAATGTTCTGTCAAAGGTATTTAATATTATATAAAATTATCAGCATTAATAATTTAACCACCACCCATTCGCTATGCGCTTTTTCTACATTACAGTATTTTGCCTCAGTATGAATCTGCAGGCTGCAGCACAAAATGATCAACCTACCCCTGTTAATTCGAAAATTACCGATGTCACTATTTTTAGCAGCGGTGTTCAGGTGAACCGGTCGGCCAGTGCCCGTGTTGCCTCAGGCAGTAATAAGTTGATTTTTAAAGAGTTATCTCCTTTTATTCAGGCCAATACCGTTCGGGTAACGCTGGAAGGTAATGCCACTGTCTTATCAGTGCAATACGGGCTTTCAGTACCTGTTGACAAAAAAAGAGAAACCGATATCGCTAAAAATGAACAGTTTATCGCGCAGAAAAACGACCAGATTACCCGTTTTCGCAATGAACTGAAAGTGGTCAATCAGGAAGAAGGAATGCTGCAAAAGAACCAGGTGCAGGTAATTGGCCTGACCAATTATTCCTTAAAACCTGCCGAACTGGAAGACTTAATGGCTATGCAAAACCGGCGTCTTGCAGCTGTTATCAACCATCAATATGACCTGGGAAAATCAATTGCCACGGTCGAATCACAGCGGGATTCCCTCAAAAAGGTCATTGAGGACCTTAAGGTTATTACCGCCACACCCTCCGGCGAACTCATCGTGGAATTAAGTGCTGCCCAATCGGTCCAGGTTAAGATGACGGTTACCTATTATATCCCTCAAGCGGCCTGGACGCCGATATACGACGTTCGCGTAAAAGACATCTCTAAACCGGTGAATCTTGTACAACGGGCCAGTATTTACCAGCAAACGGGCGAAGAGTGGGCTGATGTGAAAATGCGGCTCAGTACTGGTGATCCGAATATGAACAATATTGCTCCTACTATTCAACCGTGGAAGCTGTTGTTCTATAGTCCTTATGCCCGTGCTGAACGCCGTCAATCGTCAGCCAGCAGGTTTACAGTGTCCGGAAGGACATCTGCCAGTGAAATTCGGGGTAAAATAATGGATGGCGAAACAGGGGAGCCACTTATCGGTGCCTCGATTATTGCAATCGGTACTAATATGGGTGCTCAAACAGATATTGATGGTTCGTTTATTCTGAAAATCCCCCCGGAGGCCACGGCCATCCGGTTTACTTATACAGGATTCAGTGAACTGATTATTCCCATTGCCAGCGCCAGAGGGAGTATGGTGGATGTGATGCTCGGTTCGAATTATGCAGCCTTGTCAGAAGTGGTGGTGACGGGTTATGGATCAAAACGGGATAAATTAAAAAAACGGGAAGAGGAGAGTATTGCAAAGGATGAGTTGGATGAAGGGGAACTTCCGGCGAAAGTAGTCGCACTGCCCACCACTATTTTGTACGAAATTGATGTTCCGGTAACACTTGCGCCTAATGGAAAACCATTGGTCCTGGATATCAAAAATTACGAATTGCCAGCCACGTACCAGCATTACACAGTGCCGAAACTTGATCCGCAGGTATATCTGACTGCAATGATCACAGGATGGGATTCGCTGGGTTTGCTCAGCGGCCCTACCAACCTGTTCTTTGAAGGCACCTATCTGGGCAAATCTTACCTGGAATTCGTGACCGTTTCCGATACTCTTACCCTTTCTTTGGGCCGCGATCAAAATGTAGTCGCCACCCGAACCAAAATCAGGGAATTCAGCAAAAGACGGTTTCTGAGTGATCAAAAAGAAGATGCGAGATCATTCGAATTGGTGTTTAAAAACAAAAAAAACGTACCCATTAGTCTCCTCGTAGCCGATCAGATTCCTATCAGCACTAAAAAAAGTATCGAAGTGAAACCTGCCGACCTTTCAGGTGCTACCTTGGACGAAGAAACCGGTATCATGGAGTGGAAAATGGAGATCAAACCTGGCGGGACCGAAAAAAGAAAAATGGGGTATACGGTCAGGTATCCGAAGCAAAAAATTGTGGTGCTGGAATAGTTATCAGTTAATCAGTTATCAGTCGTAGAGTCGACCGCAAGCAGGGCAGGTATTACGCTGGAACGCCCTGCTTATGGTCGACTCTACGACTGATAACTGATAACTAATTAACTGATAACTACTATTCAAAAATCAACTTCCCTGTTCCCAAGATCCCTTTATCTGTGGTGATTCTCACGGAATACATGCCAGCGGCCAATCGATTCCGGCGTACTGTCCAGTTACCATTGGTCGTTTGGCCACTTTGACAAACCCGGCCCAATTGGTCGAGTATTTCCACCCGTGCATCTGTACCTTCTGGTAAGCCGTTGATATGAAGCATTGCGATATCATTGGCAGGATTAGGCGCTACTACCAGCGAGACGTTCTGTACCACTGGCGACCATGCAGCCACAGTAACTACATAATTGGAATCTACCAGATGGTGCGTCGTATTAGTGATTACTGCTTCATTGAAATCAAAATAAATCGCAGCAGTGTTCAGGATATGGGTGCCGAATGGAACGCCAGGTTTTTGTGAAATGCGGTAACTGATAAATCCTTGTGACCCCTGGAAATTAGTCGTACTATCGGGCAGGTTAATATGATCAAAAGTAAATTTCACATTGCTGCCAGTGCCGTAAAAATCAAATTTATAAGGATGGCTGCTTGCTCCCGGACGAATAGTAGATGCATCCAGCCATGGCGCAATTGTATCGCGAAGGACTACTGTGAATGCGGTATCATTGCCGGTGTTTTGGAAATGAATAATATACTCGATATCGGTATTCCGGTCAATTTGTTGTTGAGCACCGTATCCTGTTGGGAAACCTTCTTTGGCATTCGGGTCCCAGGCGTAAATCACCACGGAACAATCTTCGTCGAGCCATGGATCGGCGTCGTCCAGCGGAAATTGATTGACATACCCTACACTGAATGTCTGGCCCGGCGTGCAGCCTTCGATGACGAGCGCAGGCATCGAATTGCCTGGATGATTCACCTCTTGCGTCGCTTGTACGCGCCAGGTAGCGCCATTGGCATGGACACTGATATTCAACTCTTCGCCGGCACTCAGGATAATGGAGGGCGGTGGTGCCGATTTCATAATGATCGCATCTTCTATCACCACATATTCCAGCGCATTCGTCATGGCTGCTGTACCTACATTTTTCAGCGTAAACCGCACGGAATCCTGGTCACAGGTGCCGGCAATAGCCAGGCTGGCTCCCGACCAAAGATTTTGAGGACCGCAAGGGGCATGTGGGAAAATAGTGGCTTTGGAACATAGGGCTTGGCCCAGGTTGACACTACAACTTACATGTAACGCAATCCAGAAATCGCCACAAAAACCAACAGGCACATCCCCGAGATCAATGCGGTAAATATTGACAGCACCCAAAACAGGCGTATAGGCTACTTCCGCAGAATCGATGGTCAAGTGTGGATCGAGCATGAATTCGATATAAGCATTTTCGGCTATTGCTGTACCGTTGTTGCAATAAGACAAACTGTAACTGCCTGGCAAACAACGCCTGAAAAAGGAGTTCGCAAGATCTACCCAAAGATCGGAACAGGTTTCCAGCGGTTGCATATAAAAATTCTGTACAAGCGTATCCCCTGCTCCAATGGTAACAGTAGTCGACAGCGGACATGGGTTCCATGCGTTCCCTGGCGGAATCCCGGAAATAGTGTAAGTCCCCGCTTCAATCGCTGTTTCCCAATAGCCTGTTGCATCGGCGTACACATATCTTAAAATATTCCCCAAGCCATCTTTTATTGAAACAACCACATTGCCCAGCGGAATATCTCCGGCATCTTCATCGCACGAACTATTCATATCGCCCCAAACGTTTCCTTTCAGTGCAGCACATGCATCACCACTATTTTCCACAAAAAAACTGGCTTCAGCGGTGCAGCCGCTCATGCTCGTAATGGTAACATTATAGGCTCCCGACGCAGGGCTTTCGATGCTCCATGCAGTACTTCCAGTACTCCATTGATAACCCAATTGTTGCCCTAAATTCGAATTTACATAGAGCATATTGAGCGAATCTGTACATCCAAAGACTTGGTGTAAAATCGTGGCAGTCGGTACAAAATCAACGACCGTATCACAAACCGAGGAAGAACATCCTTGATCGTAAGTAACGGTGACACAATAATTATCTGTACTGGCTGCTGAAACGGTAATGCCATAAGTTGTCGCGCCGGTACTCCAGGAATAGCCACTTACCGGTGCTCCGGGTGAGGCCGACAATTGTTGGGTCGCAGGCGGGGTGCAAATGTGATTACCTTGCCAGATGGTCAGTGGTACTGTTTCCGGAGTGTAAACCGTTGCACTGGCGGTTGTCGAACAAATGGAATTCGTGACTGTAACAGTGTAAGTACCTGCAGTGGAAGTAGTGGGGCTTTTTATTGATGGATCACTTACCGGGCCGCTCCACTGGTATTGATATGCGATACCCAAAGGCCATACGTTCACATTTAGCAAAACCGAAGTATTGCCATTGCAGTTGAGTAGCAGTGGCGCAAGCACACCTGCAGAGGGAGCAGGATTAATAGTTAAGGTGGCGCCGCCACTGAATGAAAGACAGGGGTCGTTAAAATCGGGCCAACTTGAACCGCCTAATGAATTACCTGCGATACAAGCAATTTGATAAGTTTGAAAATTGCCAGCACCGGTAAATAAATCAGAAAATGATGGCGTAGCTGACGATTTGATAATATCTCCGAGCACTGTGGCAGTGCCGTCGTGCAACACGAAAATAACAATATCATTACCGTCTAATACAGCATCATTGTTATAAGGCACGTTGAAGGTTTCATTCGAGCAAACTGAATAGCTGCCAGGTTGAATAGTACCCGCGGCTGTTGTACACTGGGCTGTAAGCTGTTGCCACCCCATTAAGGCCAGCAGCAGCAAAGCAAAACTGAAAAAATGTTTTCTTGTAAACATGTTGTTTATCTTTTAGATGTGTGCATGATGATTTGAAACTGTGAATTGGTGAGAGCATTTCCTTGATTATAAAAATAAAATCCCGGATGTACCCTCATTTCAGCGCTACTCCATTTCACAATACAAATGTTCGGCATTACACCATTTTAAACAAAGACAAATTATCAGCTTTGTAGAAGTTTTTTTAATAAAATTATTGATAAGTTATTTTGAATCAATAATTTGTAAAAAGTGATTTTTATATTTGCTCTTCCAATATGCTGGCATAATTAAGTAACATTTTATTATTCTTATGGAAAATTCTTCAGTTTGGCAGCTTTTTTCAAAGCTAGGCCATATCGAACGCAAACATTTGGGCCTTTGGCTGCAGTCACCTTTGTTCAATAAGCGCGAACGACCGCTGCATTTGCATACCTATTTTCAGGAATGTGTGACGAAAAAGCAACTCCCCCATCAGGATACGGCTTTCAAAAAAGTCTTCGCAGATAAAAATGAGGCTATTGGACAAAGAAAAAAAACGGGGCCTGGTTCGGATGAAAAATCTGATCAGCAATCTTTGCGGTTGGTTATGAGTGAACTCCTGGGCCAAACCGAGCATTTTTTGGCATACAAGGAGTGCTTTGACAGTGAGATCAATTACCACATTCGGGTGGCGGCTGCTTACCGGAAAAGGGGGTTGGAAAAACCCTTTTTCCAAAACATAAATGCCGCAAAAAATGCCTGGGAACGCCAGCCTTACCGGCATACCGAGTACCACGATGCATTAGCAGGGATCGAATATGAACAATATCAATTGTTGAGTACAGGCCAGCGCACGATTCCGCTCAACCTTCAGCGTATTTCCGACCAGACAGATATGGCCTATCTGGCCAGGAAACTTCGGGAGGCCTGCTTTGCACTTACCCACCAGGCTGTTTTCAAAACCACCTACCAACTTGGCTTGCTGGACGCTGTGACG
>JBILHQ010000408.1:0-2515 GCA_044350415.1 Saprospiraceae bacterium
TGTCTGGTAGTACTTTTACGGGGCAAATACTGTAACTATGAAAGAAAATGGCTCGCCAAAAAAAATCCTGATTGTTGATGACGAACCGGACATCATTGAATTCCTCCGGTATAACCTTCGTAAAGAAGGTTTTTTAGTTGTCACGGCCAGCGATGGCCGTCAGGCAATTACAGTAGCAGCAACGGAAAAGCCCGACCTGATAATCCTGGATATTATGATGCCGGAACTTGATGGTGTGGAAACCTGCCGGATTCTGCGTTCCATGAAGGAATTTTCCACCGTTCCTATAGCATTTCTTACCGCCCGGGATGAGGATTTTTCACAAATCACCGCCCTTGACGTTGGTGGAGACGATTATATCACTAAACCTATAAAGCCCCGCGTATTATTGAGCCGGATCGGGGCCTTGTTGCGCCGATCATCGATTTTGAATGAAGAGGAAGGCGATTCCATTACCATTCACGACCTGGTGATAGACAAACAAAAAGTACTGGTATTTCGGGGTAGTGAAACGCTGGAATTTACCCGCAGAGAATTTGAAATCTTATGGTTATTGGCTTCCAAACCTGGTCGTGTATTCACTAGAGAAGAAATTTTTGATAAAATTTGGGGAAATGACGTTATTGTGGGAAACCGAACAATCGACGTGCATATCCGGAAGCTCAGGGAGCGATTGGGAGAAAATTACATCAAAACCATGAAGGGTATTGGTTATAAATTTGAGTTTTAATCTGTTTCGATGTTAAAGAATCAAACTCCTCAGGAATTATCCATTTTTGCGGCATTTACCTCTGCAGCGATGATTACGGCAGTAGTGGTGGCTTTGTCGTATTTGGGACTGTTCACCATTTCGTTGCTGGGATTAGCCCTGCTTTTTGTGATCATCATTGGCGTTGACTTTTTCGCCAACTTTTACTTTGTCAGGCATTACCTTTTTCGGAAAATCAAACTCATTTACAAAATCATCCACCGCCACAAAATGGCAGGCGATTTTAATGCGGGAAAAATCGACATGGACCGCAATATCCTCGCAGAAGTAGAACGGGAAGTAGATGAATGGGCCGAACGCAATGCCCGGGAATACGAGGAAATGGAAAAAATGGCCACTTATCGCCGGCGGTTTATCGGTGATGTTTCGCACGAGCTGAAAACGCCCATTTTTAATATCCAGGGATTTATTTATACCCTGCTCGACGGTGCCATGGACGATCCGGAAGTGCGGATGCAATACCTGAACCGCGCCGCTAAAAATGTGGATCGGTTGCAAGCCATTGTGGAAGACCTGGAAACCATCAACAAACTGGAAGCAGGTCAAATGATCCTTGATCTACGGGAATTTGATATCTACGACCTAAGCGCAGACGTTTTTGCCGATCTGGAAATGCGCGCAAAAGAGCGCAACGTCAAACTCATCTTCAAGGAAGGGGCCGCCCAGCACTTCAGGGTACGCGCCGATAAAGAAAGTATTCAGCAGGTACTCGTCAATCTCATTCATAACTCCATCAAATACGGACAGGAAGGCGGATTCACAAAGGTGAGTTTTTATGATATGGAAACCTATATTCTGGTGGAGGTGAGCGATAATGGACTAGGCATCACTCCCGAGCATTTGCCCCATGTATTTGATCGATTTTACCGGATCGACAAAAGTCGCTCCCGGGAAGCAGGCGGTACAGGATTGGGGCTGTCGATCGTCAAACACATTATCGAAGCCCACAAACAAACGATCAATGTTCGGAGCACTCCCGGACAAGGTTCGACTTTTGGATTTACCCTGGATAAAGCCTGAGGTGATTTACGATTTATGATTAATTCGATTTGCGATTGGTGTACTTTGCAGATACACCCAACCGTAAATCGGATTAATCGTAAATCAAATTTGCAGTTGTATTCATCACCCGCTCCTGCTGATTAATACTTTCCTGGTGGACGGCTTCCAGAAAAAGGGCAGTAAACTCCGGGCTTAATTCATTTTTTGCCGCTTTTTTACTGAGTGCTTCCCGCATGGCCCGAAAACGTTCGGGTTGCAAAACGGCGATATTCTTTTGCTTTTTGACCGCACCAATTTCGCGTACCAGCTTCATCCTGCGACTGATGAGGGTGATGATTTCCTCATCCAAATCATCAAGATCTGACCGATAATTCTCTATTTTAACCAAATAATCCGGATCAGTTGTCGTCGTGTGCCTGCGGGTTAGTCCAGCTATCATATCGATGAATTGCGGCGGTGTAATCTGTTGTGCTGCATCGCTCCACGCTTCGTCCGGCGTAGGGTGTACCTCCACCATAAGACCATCGAAGTTGAGGTCGTAAGCTTTTTGTGCTGTTTCTGCCAGTATATCGCGACGGCCGCAGATATGGGAAACATCACAAATAACTTCCAGGTCAGGAAACTCCTGCATGAGGTCGATCGCCATCTGCCACCTCGGAATGTTGCGGTACTTGGAATCAGCGTAACTCGAAAAACCACGGTGTATCGCTGCTATCCGGCGAATCCCCGCTTTGTAAAGACGCT
>JBILHQ010000058.1:0-26839 GCA_044350415.1 Saprospiraceae bacterium
GCATTGGTACAAAGCGACCATCACGAAATTCGTGAGGTAATAAACCGGCAATATTGTGTATAATTGGGGGGACTGATAGGTGTCGGCCAGCCAGCCAGTCGACAGCCACATTATCAAGCCGGAGACTACCGAGAACCCAAGGTTCAGTATCAGCGCTGTGCCGATAATATTGTTGGACTGCCCCGGTTCCTGGGCGATAAAGGTCATCATGCCATTCTGTAGCAGCCCGCTTCGGCCCATTTCTAAAAAATAGGTAATGACTAAAAACAAGCCCCAAGCGGCAAAATCTGCCTTGGTTAGTCCCCGCAACAACAGCATAGCTGTTCCCAGTGCAAATACAAGGCCCGAGCCTTTTTCCAGCAACGTGTAAAATCCTGATCGAAGCAATGTGATCGGTTAATTTATCTTGGTATTGGGTTTTTCGGCCGTCTTTTAGTCGTTAATAACGGTTGTAGGTCACATTTTATGCAAAGGAAAATGTAAAATGGAGATTAATGGAGGAATTATTGAAATTAAGTGTTATTTTCGCTTTATGAATATAACATACCACGCAGTACTTTCCGGGCATCAGAAAATTGCGTATAGCAAGAGTAGCATACTTCAGGGCATCCCACCGCTGGTATTGCTGCATGGTTTTTGTGAAGACAGTAGTTTGTGGGACGAATGGCTTCCCACAGCACCTGGGCTATCGGTTATCCGAATTGATTTACCAGGCTTCGGTCAATCTGATTTGTCGAAGGTGTCTGGAATGGATGCCTACGCGCAAGCAGTCAAAGCGGTACTTGACCATGAAGCAATAATAAAGTGCGTATTGGTTGGCCATTCTATGGGCGGGTATACAGCACTGGCATTTGCTGCATTTTTTCCGCAATATTTATGTGGATTGGGGCTTTTTCACGCACATCCATTAGAAGATTCGCCTGAACAGAAAGAAAACCGCAACCGGGGAATTGAAATGATTCGGTCGGGTAAAAAGGATTTATATGTGGCTCAGCTTTTTCCTAAATTATTTGAAGATACATTTGAAAAACAGCAACCGGAAGTGGTGCTTAGGCTCATCAGAAAAGGGCAGGAACAGTCAGCAGAAGGCATTATACAGGCCCTGGAAAGCATGAAAGCTCGTCCCAACCGAACGAATGTCCTGGTTGAAGCGACCTTTCCTGTGCTATTCTTATTGGGGAAAAACGACGTTTTGATTCCGTATTTGAAAGTGTTAGGTATCGCCGCTATGATGCGCGAAACAGAGGTTCAATTACCCGACCATGTAGCCCATATGGGTATGTTTGAATCGGTGGAGGCTACCAGTAACATCGTAAAACGATTTTGGCAACGGAGCATTCAAAAATATTTATTTTAAGGTAATACTGCCGTATGTCATCCGGGCTTTTAAGGTGCTTCGGGTATTGCCGTCGTTACCGATCATTCCCTCCTTTACAAATCCACTGTTGCCATTGGAGGCATTCTTGCTGTATGCTTTGTTGCCGGTACCGGTGTTTGCTAATACCATTTGGGTATTATTACCATTGATGAGGTATTTATAAGAAATGCCGGGTGCTCTGGAAATGACAACATTGGCAGCATTGCCAATTAAATTCACAAGGTCAAAACCGGCATTCAGTTTTTCCACCACAAGATCGCCATTCTGGAAATCGGCATCTAATTGAAGGCCAATATTGGAAATTTTGGCATCGGTATACTGGGCAGTAATGAACGCCGTACGCGCGCTCAAAACGTTCACCTCCGAATATTTGGTTTGCAGCCGCAGGTTTTCAATATTTCCAAATGCCAGATTATCGTATTTGGAGGTAAGGCGAATATTTCCTGCGCGGCGGAAGGTACACTCGGAATTGCGGATATCCATTTGAATGTCTGCAGCATTTTCAATGACAATTCCCCCGGAAGCTACCTGTCCATACAGGTTTTTAACGCTGCCTAACGTTGCATTGCCACCTTCAATCTTGATATTTACATCTGATCTGACATTTTCCACTCTCAGATCGCCATACCAAATATCGGCACTCAGTTTCCCATTAATATTGGACACAAAACTGGCACCATACTTATTCTGTAGGTCCAGTTGATTGTCGGCAGGTATCCATACTTCATAGCTAATCCGGTAGTCCTGGCATTTTTTTTCACTTTTATCCACCCAATCGTAATAACTTCCGCCCCAGTTATTCAGGTTGCCAATCATTGTTTCCGCTTTAATATAGCCATTGGTATTGGTGAAGTTAGCATTGATTTGTCCCATTGCTTTCTCGGCTTCTTTCTGATTATAAGCATTAACCACAATATTAATATCGATTTTCACCCGATTTTCTGACCAGGTTCTGATATTGATATCGCCATGGCGATTATAAATCGCGGTGGTTCCGTTGGCGCTGGTTTTAAAGTCCCGGGTAATGGTTTTTACAAACTCCCTGGTAGGTCCGCCTGCACAAGGGCAATCAACACGGAGGGCAGTCGTACAATTGCCCGTAGTATCTCCCGGATTACCCGCCTTTGAAATATTGGCTGCTCCGACGAGCATCAAGGCAATCATTGCGCTGGTTACCAATTTATATACGTGCCTTTCCATGTTTGGTGTCATTACTGTTCTGATCAATGTGATCATCACTATTGTTATCTGTTTTGTGTTCCTCCAAAGCCTTCAGAACACGCTCTAATACCTTTGCTTTGGTTTTATAATTGTCAATCATAGCTCTAACCACTTCTTCCCGGTTACCTGGAGGGACATTAGCCAGTTCAAGTTGCAATTCCTCCATTACATGGTCCATTTGAGAAAGGTCACTCAGGACGTCTATTGAAGAGTGATAACTGGTAAACTGCGCCAAATGTTGTTTTTTGACTTCGATATCACGTTCGAAGTGATTTTCAATCTCTGCATATTCGGCCGAAACGTCACTCATTCGCATCCCTGCAAGACTTTGTTGTTGTTGTGAACTGTACCACATACCGATGCCTACGCCTGCAATCAGTAAAACAATGGCCGCTGCACTGCGCATCAGATATTGCTTCCAACCTACCCGGAGGGGGAGGGGCATTTTAGGAGAAAGTCGGTCCCAGACCCTCAAATCGGGCGTTTCAGCATCAAAATGCTCCCGGTGCTTGTTGATAAATTGCTCCAAACCGTCATTCATCGGTCGATCTGGTGTTGCTCCTGATCCCTTGTCTATGTTGGCCCAAACATTGTCCGGACAGTCTGCTGTATCAAACGCAATACGGTTGACAGCAATAAATTGTGCAATAGAATCGCCCTGAATGCGATCGAGCGTGCGATGCATGGTTTCCCAGCCGCATTCTGGAAAGTGCTGCGAATCATCAAATGCCTCCCGGTGCATTTTGATAAATTGTTCGATGTGCTGTTTATTGTCCATGTTGTAATTAAGCCAACATTGTTCTCAATTTTGCTTTTGCACGACTGTACTGCGATTTGGAAGTTGCTTCGGTGATGTTGAGTACCTGGGCGATTTCCTCGTGATCGTACCCTTCAAAGGCATACAGAGAAAAAACCACCCGATACCCATCGGGCAACTGATCGACAGCCTGGCGGATTCGATCCACTGTAAAGAGTGGTTCATATTCTTTTTCGGGTTCCAGGATTAAATCATGCGATGCGGTCAATTCTTGTATGATCATTTTTTTTGATTTTAAAAAATTAATACATTTATTGATAGTGATCCGCTTGATCCAAGCTCCTATACTGCTTTCGTACCGAAAGGACCCCATTTTGGTAAAAACCTCAACAAAAACACTTTGCAACAAATCTTCGGCGTCGTGGCTGTTTTGAACCATGCGCAGGGCTGTATTGTACATCGCCCTGGAGTAGAGCCTGTACAATTCGAATTGCGCATCGCGTTTGCCGTCACGACAGCGTTCCAGCAGCTCAAAGTGCGGATGGGAGGAGTCCATTGTATGATTTGATCATAAAGACAGGTGCTTTTGAACCGGGTTGCATGATGCCGGAGGCTGCTTACTTCGATGCCATCAAAATGACGTCTTTAATACTTCCGTACATTACAGGTTTGCTGGCGAGCCATTCCTGAGGGTTTACCCAATCGATGCGTTCAATATCTTCCTCTGTTTGGGGAACGACATCTGAATCGGTGGTGCTCATTTTATACCACCAGGTTTTTTTGAGGATTCGTTCATCTTTTTCGCGGTAGGTATGCCAGGTATGCATAAGGAAATCGCCGAGTTGTATGTTTTGCAGGCCTGTTTCTTCCTGTACTTCCCTTACTGCGGCCGCTTCCGGGGTTTCTCCCGGATCAATTTTGCCTTTGGGCATATCCCAGGAGCCCCGGCGGAAAAAAACCAGCAGTTCCTGGTTGGCATTCGTAACGTACCCACCTGCAGCTTCGATTACCCGGAAGCAGGACCGGAAATCAGCCCATAATGCCTCCTCACTGTCGGCATACAAAGCCACGGCATTGGTCGCATTGTTTTTGTCGAGCAGGTCGAGGTACTGTTTGAGCTGTTTTCTTTTACCTAAATAAGGGGCTTGGTAAATATCTTTGGCCGGTAAAAGGCCTAATTCGCCCACAGAATCGGGAGTTCCCATAAAAACTGGTTTCCCGTTAACGTATACTTTATACATTTGCACCTGATTTCATTTAACACGTTTCATAATAAAGCGGCAAAGTTACAGCACAAGTAATCCCATTTTGTGCTATTGCCAAATAAAGTGACAATAATTATGCAAAATTACGCTTCAAAGGTAGCTCGCCATTTACTGGAGATAAAAGCTGTAAAACTGAGTCCGAATGCCCCTTTTACATGGGCATCGGGCATTCTTTCTCCAATTTATTGTGACAATCGGGTAGCATTATCCTACCCGGCGGTTCGCAATTTCTTAAAGCAATGCTTAAAAGAAGCGTCGGAGTTTGCTACCTTCAATACTGTTGCCGGTGTGGCCACCGCAGGAATCCCTCACGGTACATTACTGGCCGATGCTTTGGGTAAACCTTTTGTTTACGTCAGACCGTCAGCAAAAGACCACGGCCGAAAAAATTTAATTGAAGGCGAATTGCCTCCCAATGCACGCGTACTGGTGGTAGAAGACCTGATCAGTACTGGTGGAAGCTGCCTCAAAGCAGTGGAAGTGCTTCGGGAAGCCGGAGCAGAAGTGGTGGGCGTATTGGCCATTTTCCAATATGGCTTCGATGAAGCTAAAAAAGCATTCGAGGAAAGTAATGTTCCGCTCAAAACCATTTCTGACTATGATACGTTAGTTCACGAAGCGGTTAGTATAGGATATATTTCAGCCAACGATTTGTCAACTTTACAAAAATGGCGTGAAAATCCTAAAGGTTGGGGCGCTTTGTATGCCTGATCTGCATTTTGAAGATTCACAGATTTTTACGTTATAATAAATTCTTAAGTAATTCAGGTGCTTTTGGATTAGCATTTTTTAGATAATATTATGCAAATAATTTCCTCCCAATCAGAGGCGTTTTTATTCAGGTATCTGAATAACGCGAGCCCTACAGGACACGAATATACCGGTCAAAAACTATGGCTGGAATATCTCAAACCATATATTGATGATTGGAATATAGACAATTACGGTACCGCTTACGGGATCATTAATCCCGGAACCGGGTTTAATGTCGTTATTGAAGGCCATGCTGACGAAATTTCATGGTTTGTCAATTACATCACCGAGGATGGCTTTATTCACGTCATCAGGAATGGCGGCAGCGATCATGTTATCGCTCCTTCAATGCGGGTTTTCATTCACTTGCGCAACGGCGATAAGGTGGAGGGCGTATTTGGTTGGCCGGCCATTCATACCCGTACCGATAAAGATGCTTCCTTAGCACCCAATATGGAAAATATCTGCGTTGATGTAGGTGCAAAGGACAAAGACGAGGTGCTGAAAATGGGTGTCCATGTCGGCTGCGTCATCACTTTCCAGGACAACCTCACCAACCTCAATGACCGGTTCTATTGCGGCCGGGCATTAGACAACCGTATTGGCGGGTTCTGTATCGCTGAAGTGGGGCGAATGCTGAAAGAAAATAATATTAAACTGCCATTCACACTTTACTTGGTCAATTCGGTTCAGGAAGAAGTGGGGCTGCGGGGCGCTGAGATGATTACGCAAACGATTAAACCCAATGTGGCTATTGTGACCGATGTCACCCACGATACCAGTACTCCTCTGATTAACAAAAAAAAGCACGGTGACGTACGCTGCGGTAATGGCCCTGCACTGGTATATGCACCTGCGGTACATCAAAAATTAATAGATCTGATCGTCAACACTGCGGAGGAGAAAGAAATACCTTTCCAGCGTGAAGCATCGAGCAGGGTTACAGGTACGGATACCGATGCCTTTGCCTATTCCAACGGCGGAGTGCCATCTGCGCTTATTTCACTTCCATTGCGGTATATGCATACGACAGTTGAAATGGCGCACAAAGATGATATAAATAATGTCATCCGCTTGATTTATGAATCGTTACAACGTATCGAGCACAACCATAATTTTAAATACTTCGATAGCATCTGATCATCTATGAACTACGCTGCTTGCCAGGTTAGCCTTGCTCCACTACGCGCACATCCCAATGAAAAAAGCGAAATGGTTTCCCAGCTTTTGTTTGGCGAAACAGTCAAAGTGACCGATTCGAAAGATAATTGGCGGTATGTAGTGTGCTCCTGGGACGGTACTGCCGGCTGGGCCGATAATAAACAAATAAAGATACTTTCATTCGAAGACTTCAACCGTTACACCGCCGAACAGGCTGTGAGCCTGTCGCTGGTGGAAGGTTTAATGGCTGCCGACCATTTTATTCCATTAACTCTGGGAGCGGTGTTGCCGGTTTTTGATGGATTGCGCTGCCGGCTGGGCGATCAGTCATTTCAGTTTTCCGGTCCGGTGGTAACACCGGCGCAAGCTCCGCAAACCGGCGATTGGATTGTAAAAATTGCCAGGCGGTACCTTCACGCGCCGTATCTCTGGGGTGGGCGTTCTCCTTTTGGGATTGATGCCGCTGGATTGGTCCAAATGGTGTTTAAAATTGCAGGTGTCAAACTCTTGCGCGAATCGGCGCAACAGGTGTTACAAGGCAAAGTCGTAGATTTTACAGAACAATGCCAGGCGGGAGATTTGGCTTATTTTGATAATGGGAAAGGTGATATCAACCATGTCGGTATTGTATTACCTGGTTGCAACCTGATTCATGCCTCTGGTAAAGTCAGGATTGACAAACTGGATCATTTTGGTATTTTTAACCCCGAGTTGAACAGATATACCCATCAACTCCGCATCGTAAAAAGGCATTTTCCCGATATTACAACAGAAATTATGGGAACAGCACCTGAATACAGCCAATCCGTTGACCTGGTAAGTCAAACGGTATTGTTCTGAAAATTTTGTTCCCGGTTTCAATATTTCCGGCTAAATTGTACCATAAATATTGCAACCAACAGTCGCAAACCGCTCTCATCCAGCAACAACTCAAATAACGTGTCAAAAGCAGCATTATTAATCCTTGATGGTTGGGGATTGGGCCAAAAGCCCTCCGCCGACGCTATAGCGCAGGCTCAAACGCCTTTTATGCACCAATTGATGGCGCAATATCCCCACAGCACATTGATCACTTTTGGAGAAGATGTGGGCCTTCCGGAAGGGCAAATGGGCAACTCCGAAGTGGGGCACCTGAATATTGGAGCAGGAAGGGTCGTCTGGCAGGAACTGGCCCGTATCAATAAGGCTGTTCGTGACCGCGAATTGCACCAAAACCAAGTGCTGATTGATGCTTTTGCGCATGCTAAAAATACAGGTGTCGCTGTGCATTTTATCGGATTGGTGTCCGATGGCGGTGTACATTCCCATATCGACCACCTCAAAGCATTGTGCGATATGAGTGCTGAAGCAGGTCTTGACCGTGTGTTCGTACATGCCTTTACCGATGGGCGCGATTGCGACCCCAAAAGTGGTGCTGGTTTTTTGCGAAGTTTAACGGATCATATTCAACATCAACCCGTTAAATTGGCCACTATCATTGGACGGTACTATGCTATGGACCGCGATAAACGTTGGGAACGGGTAAAATTGGCTTACGATCTTTTGGTGCATGGTACAGGAGAACTGGTTTCCGACGCAGTTGCTGCACTGGAAGCCTCTTATGCTGCTGGGGTAACGGATGAATTTTTAAAACCCATGGTTTTGCACCCGGAAGGCGTGATCCATGAAAATGATGTGGTGGTCTGTTTCAATTTCAGGACGGATCGTTGCCGCGAAATTACCGAAGTACTTACTCAAGTGGATATGCCTGATTTTGGGATGAAAACCCTCCCATTGTATTTTGTGACGATGACGCGCTATGACCATGCTTTTAAAAATATAAAAGTCGTTTACGAAAAAGACGATGTCACCATGACCATGGGTGAAGTGCTCGAAAAAGCGGGCAAAACCCAGGTGCGTATTGCCGAAACAGAAAAATATCCGCACGTTACCTTTTTCTTTTCCGGAGGAAGAGAAGATTCTTTCGCCGGTGAACGCCGCCTGATGGTGCCATCTCCTAAAGTTGCCACCTACGATCTTCAACCAGAAATGAGTGCCCACGGTATCACGGATGCCATTATGGTCGATATCAAAACCAATACACCCGATTTTATCTGCCTTAATTTTGCTAATACCGATATGGTGGGACACACTGGTGTCTTTTCAGCAGCAGTGAAAGCTGCAGAAATAGTAGACGGCTGCGTGTCTCAAATTGTTCCCCTGCTGCTGGAACATGACTACCAGATTATCATCATTGCCGACCATGGTAATTCTGATTACCTGATCAACGAAGACGGTACACCCAATACTGCCCACACCAAAAATCCGGTGCCATGCATTTTAGTGAGCAAAAATCCGCCGTCCACCATTAAAGATGGCCGCCTGGCTGATGTCGCACCCACGTTGCTGCACCTGATGGAAGTGCCGGTGCCGGAGGTAATGACTGGTGTATCCTTGATTTAATGCCGCGTCCACCGAATAGCCTGTGAATTGACGGCCATACTTTCCGTTCAGCTGCGTTCTTCGTCGGTTAAAATATCGCATATTGCACCCTCTTCACGCCTTGATGAACAAAAAATTTATCGCGTCACTTCACAGGCTATTCGGTGGACGCTGTATTAGTTTTCAACTCCAGCCAACGAAATCATCAGGGAATTCGTTTTCCTATAATTATGTATCACATTATCAGAAAGGTCTTTTTATTGCTATTTCTGCTGTATAGCGGCTACGTTGCTGCTCAGCAAACGTCCGCACAGGACACCACTTCAAAACTAAAAGTGGAAAGTTCTGAAACGGCGGAAGGCTTTTTTAAAAAAGGGCGGGAAATCCGTAAACTTAGCGGAAATGTGCGTTTGCGCCAGGAAAATATCCTTATTTATTGTGATACGGCCATCATCGACCTTGATGATGCGGTGTTGAAAGGCAATGTAATTATTCAGGAAGGCGATTCTGTGAAAGTATTCGCTGATTCAGCTTTGTATTTTGGTGCTACCCGCCAAAGTGACCTTTTCGGGAAAGTCGTACTGGAAAAAGGTGAACAGCAGTTATTTACCAAAAAACTGCACTATGATGTGGCCAATAAAATCGCCACTTATAATTCTGGAGCCACGCTGACCAACGGGAAAAGTCAACTGTCGAGCAAACGGGGGCACTACTATGTTAATGAAGACCAGATTTATTTTAAAGGCAATGTGCTGATTACTGACCCGGAATTTACGGTCCGTACCGATACAATGTTATTCAATACCGAAACGAAAATTGCCACTTTTGTGGCACCGACGCTCATCAGCGAAAAAGAAACCAAAATCTACTGCGAGGGCGGATTCTATGATATTGAAAACCGGTTTGCCGAATTTGATGTCAATCCTCAATATGAAAAAAAAGACCAGCGCGGTCGGGCGAAAAAAATGACCTGGCAAGGCATTACGAATGAATACATCCTGCAGGACTCTGCATATATTGAAGAAAAAACCAGGTTGGTGAAAGGAGATGTCATTCGGTATAATGCCGATACAGAAGTAGCCATATTAGTCGGAAACGCCTATTATAAGGACAGCACGCAGGAAATAACCGGTGAGAAAGTGCGTTACGACAGCCGCAACAAATTTTACCAGTTGCTCGGACGCGGGCGAGTGAGTGACCCTCCTAATATCATCGAGGCAGATTCACTTGATTTTAACGATCTTCTGGGTAATGGCTTTGCGCAAGGCAGTGTTTACTGGCGGGATACTTCCAGTAATCTCTCTGTTCTTTCCCACCGGCTCGACTACAACAAGCAAACGGAATATGTATATGCTTATGGCGGTTTTGGGGAGCGTGGTGCAGGAGGCCGGCCGATGCTTAAAACCCTGGTCAATAACGATACGCTTTACATGGCTTCGGACACATTGATTTCCTTCAAGCCCGATTCCTCCTCCGACATTCGGAAGATACTGTCTTTCAATGATGTAAGGATATTCAAAAGCGATATGCAAGGTGTGGCAGATTCTCTTAGTTTCAGTACCATGGATTCTGTTTTTTGGTTTTACAAAATCGCCCAATTGCCATTGATCTGGTCTGACACCTCGCAATTTTCGGGCGATACGATCAAAATGTCCTTGAAAAACAATAAGTTAGACAAAATATGGCTTCGCCAAAACGCTTTTGTGATTAAC
The DNA here is from genome assembly GCA_044350415.1 of Saprospiraceae bacterium. Lineage (GTDB taxonomy): Bacteria > Bacteroidota > Bacteroidia > Chitinophagales > Saprospiraceae > M3007. The sequence continues at coordinate 10,669 of JBILHQ010000058.1, forward strand.
TCTGAGGACGGTGTTTTTTTTAACCAGATCAAGGGCAAGTATACGACCGCTTACTTTCGGGAGAATGAAGTGCGCGAGATGCTGGTGGATCGTAATGCCCAGGCAGTTTATTACGCGCTGGATGAAAAGAAGGCCTATATCGGCGTTAACGAGACCGAATGTTCAGAAATGCGGCTTTATTTTGGTAACAATCAGGTCAACAGTATCAAATTCTACGCTGAGCCCAAGGGCACTTTCACGCCTATCAAAAAGGTGGGCAAAGACGCGAAAAAACTGGAAGGGTTCTTCTGGGAAACCAAGCGAAGGCCGCGGTCGATTGCGGATATTTTAGCGCCGAAGGCGATAAACAGGTAAAGAGGCACGGGAATTCATAATGCTGGAATTCATAAAGCGGATGGCGTGGTAGATTTTTTCAAAAATCTACCACGCCATCCGCTTTATGAATTTACTGGAACAAACATGAGTGTGCTTTAGAGTAGCAAACAGGATTGTTTTAGGCTGGGACCATGCGTCATTCACCTGCACGCACGGGATTCTTCGGCACTCTCTCGTACCTCCGACATCTTCCGGTCGCACGGATTCCATGGACATAATCATAGTTTTGTGTTTATTTTTTTGGTGCATTTAACGTTACCTAATTACGGGTAGAAGTTGGTTCTTATGGGCCGGCGTGGTGGTTATTTGTCATTGATGGGTATTGGGATGGGCTCGATGAGGGAGAAGATTTTACTCGGCCGGTTCCAGACAAAATGCACCGGTATAACTGGCGACGTAAAGTTTGTTGCGGACGGGGTCGACGTTTACGCCGAAACTCCAGAAAGAATCTGAGTCCTGTTCAAGATCAGGACAACGCTCCTTCCAAACTATCTCGCCGTTTGATACCCGTATTGCCCACAGTAACCCATCGGAGCCACAAGTAAAATACATCAATCCTTTATGATAGGCTGGCTCACTTGCTCCGCCATTAAATGGAATTCCCCAGATAAAAGACCCGTCTGATTTATTAAAAGCCTGAATATGGGATGCCGCACCATCTCCTGTTATTATTATTTTGTCTTCACTGATTTGGATAAATTTTCCCATATTTTCATATTTCTTATTGGCCCAAATGCGATTACCAGTTTTTAAATCAAGTTCATATAAGCTGTCACTTATTACGTATAACCGATCATTGTCAATTAATCCTGTAGCGCTCATTCCTTCTTTTTCCCAGATCATTTTATTTTTAGTAATATTATAGGCAAAAAATTTTACATTTGAAATTAAAGACCCATCCAGTTGTTGAAATGCTTCGCCAAAGGAACAATAAAGGAGGGTATCTCCAACGGCATCACGGTATACTATTGGGGTAGTGAATGCAAAATAGGGAGTAGTAATAGTATCGATTTCAAATACATTTCGGCCTTTGCCTGTTTCAATATCAGTCAGTCTGATAAAAGCTTTATTTGATCCGGTTTGTCCTTGCCTTATGACAGATCGTTCAAATTTTCCAGTAAAACCCGGTGATGAAAAATGATCCTTCCATAAGGTCTCACCTGTTTGTATATCCACCCCAATTGTACCATTTGCAGGTGTGATGCACAAAATATTATTTAACATGATGGGCAATGATTCTGATCCTACGTTTTTATCATTTTCATTGATATAATCTTCCCACCGCCAGTATTCCTTTCCCCCTTTGTCGGCGTTCAGTGCAAAAAAAGATTCTGTACCAAATGCTGGGTAATTACTAAAAACGACTTTATCGCTAAAAAATGCAGGAGTAGACGAACCATATAATTGATCAGAATTAAAGGATTCTCTCCATATGATTCTTAACTTTCCATATTTTTGGATTTTATCTTCATTTTTAAACCAAGAGCATCCGTACAAAATAGCTATTAAAATAACCGTTGATAATGAAAAAGTAAATTTCATATTAAATAGATTTATGTGGAGGGTAACTGCGTCTATTACCCTCCACGATTGAAGAAAAAGTACTACAACTTTGGCACTTTAAAAAAACTAAGTGCTATAATATTTTCGGGTTTTCCTATTGTACCATCAAAAAGATTATCCAAAACCTCTGTAATCCCTGGATGATTCCGCTGTTGTGCATGATTTGGCCCCGTAACCACAAAGTTTTCTATCGCTCCTGGTAAGTACTGCGCACCATTATTCACCAGACCATCCGTCGGATAAGTTGTTGACTGATAATAGGTGTACGTTCCGGCGCTTTGCCAGGAACATCCGCTGTAATTCATAGTACAGTCCAATGTACTACAGGGCCATGGGCAGGCTTGCTGATTAACCGTTACGGGTGTCAAAATTACATTGCCAATAAGATCAATATATTTGTCTTCACTGCTGGTAAACCATTTTACTCCTTTCTCCCATTGAGCTGCTTTTGCAAGATAAACTATCGACATCCATGGCACTATAGGCGTTGCTGCTCTGCATCGGTAATATAGCATTATTCCGGAGTAAAACTTTTGTGCCTTCTGCATGTACTGTCCCAGTTCGCCGTCTGCTTCCTGGTTAAAGGCCAATGATGTAACCGGTTGAAGGGTATAAGAACTAAGCGTTTTCCAATGTGAATTAGGCGTAGTTTCGGAACTTATAATTCCTACCTTTGGAATACTGATTGTATAATTATTAAGTGCTGTGAGGTAAGGTGCGCCTACGTAAAAATCATTGGTTGTGGAATGATCGATACCTGAAGTCGAAACGATTTTATCTTCCACATATCCCGCTATTTGGCTATTTAATATTAAAGGAATCCATGGTGGCAACAGGTTTAAAAAACTGACATTGGGCCCTGCAAGCAGTTGGTTTTTGGCATCTTTCGTGAAAGTGCCAAACTTACCTGTTTTATACGAGTTGATGACTCGTGCACCAAGATTCGGCGTCCCTACAGTAATAAACCCTCCAAAAGGCCGTTGGCTCGCTGAAAATGCTTTAGCAATACCTCGGGTCACAATTCCTCCCTGGCTGTGGGCGATGACTATATTCTGAGGATATGAACTTGCCGGAACTGCGGCTGACATTTTAACTTGTGCATCATTCACAGCGCCTGGAATCCCGCTTGCTTCCGTATAAGAAAAACGAATAGGGTTTGCTTTCCGGGTAGCATTAAAATACTCATCGTATTTGATCCATGCTTCCTCTGAGCCACCAAGGCCATGCATGAAGATAATATTTCGTTCAGATTGTCCAAACAAAATCCCTGTTGAAAAACAGAGCATTATTGTGGAATACAGTAAAGATATTTTTTTCATTGTAGAAAAAATTAATAATTAACGGTTAACAACGGTAACATTTGAAATGTCGTGAATTTCCACCTGCAATAGCGGGACATTGGCAGATGACTTGATTTCCTCACGTGTAGTAATCCGTTTGAGTATCGGACAACCGTCATCGCCGCTATTATCTCCTGCCTGAATCGGAGGGATATCATAGTCATATTGTATTTCTTTGACCAGTTTGCCATTCTGGCGTGTCCATTGGGCTACATAAACATAGTTTTTCATGTCTAAAACTGTTTCAATATTGCCCTGGCGGAAAACAGTAAACCCATTGCGTGTTGATTTAACTGCTCCTGCAGCAGTCAGCTCATTGGCAAGCGCAGTAATATCAGCGGCACGGCTGGTACAATTGGTGGTTACGTCCGAAAGCGTTTTTGCTGTAGAAACCATATTTTGATACTCGTCCGGTTCAAAAGGATATGTTTCACCCGTGTTGGTGGATATTCCTCTCGGTGTTACTGTTACTTCCGAGACATCATCCAGTGGCAACGGTTTACCTCCTAAAGAGGGTCTGGCAGTACGGGTGATAACAATATTAAAGTCGCCAGCGGCATCCATCGTGGCTACATTTTTCACCTGGTCTTTATATGCCATTGTATTGATTTTTTCAAATGTGGTTAGTTTACTTGTGTCCTGTAGGCGGAGGACGGATGTAAATGTGGTCGTCGTTACCTCATAACTTAATTGCATGGCTTTTCCAGCCTTAGAGAACGACTGGAAGGTAATCCAGCAGATGGATACTAAAACGGGCAGGAAGGCCCATTTTAAGATAGTCTTGATATGCATAATTGTAGTAAGAATTACTTTTTTCGCCTACTCTTTCCGCTTTTCGGCTGCCGCGTCCGTACTCTTTGAATGGATTTTCCGGTTACTCCATCAAGCAGGCCATTACTGCAGATCAGGCCTGTTTTGTTATTGATGAAACAAAGGTCGGGGGGGAGGAAGAAAAATCCATGGACACTTTACACGTTTTTGGACACCCCAAATTTTTGTTATGAGTTTCATTACGTACGCTGTTGGGTGTGCTGTTGCGTACATTGTTGCACACGCTGTTGCGTGAAGGGAAATTATGGGAAAAGATTGATTAATATCGGGAGTCGGAAGTTTTTCAGCGGGATTATACGCGGATTTCCCGAATATGATGCAGGCATCACATTCGGGAAATCTCTCCTTTAATCCGTATTCATTGCTCGCAAAAGCACAAATAATAGTAACAGGCGCACGCTACGGTGAAAATAACGGGGTGTACACAACGAGACTAGCTCATAACTCGTAACTCATAGCTCCTTAAAAATGATCAACTGCCTTATACGCATCAATCACCGCCCGCTCCCCTTCTTTTCCAGGGAGTGAATTGCCATGTTCCATACCCAGAATACCTGTGAACTCTTTTTTATGGAGATGTTTGAATACATTTTGGTAGTTGATTTCACCGGTTGTAGGTTCATGACGGCCGGGATTATCACCGATTTGAATATATGCAATCTCATCCCAGGCGGCATCGATACTTGGAATAAGGTTTCCATGTTGTATCTGCATGTGGTAAATATCGAATAAGATTTTGCAGGCCGGACTGTTGACGGCTTTACAAACAGCGTACCCCTGCGCTGCTCCTGTTAAAAATAAATTGGGGTGATCCCTGTAATTCAAGGGTTCCAAGACCATGATCAGGCCATGTGGCATCAGGATATCGGAAGCTTGACGCAATGACTCCATCACATTAGCAAATTGGTAACCTGCATCAAGGCGTGGGTCAACACAACCCGGCACAACGGTTATCCACCTGGCATTCACGCGCTTGGCTACCTCCACGGCATTGCGGATATCCGAGAGGAATTCCGCCCTTTTGTCTGGATTACCACTCGTCAGATTGCCTTCATTCCAGTATATTTTATGGGCCACAAATACGCCCATACTGATACCGAGCCTGGTCATGAGCTGGCTCATTTTTTCTTGCGTAGCCACGTCCCGACCAGTCATCCCATTGTCCTCAAAAGCAGTAAAACCCTCGTCAGCCATAAACCTTAACTGGTCGAGAATGTCTTTTCCGCCAAGGTTGGTAAACATGCCGTCGTGCGGGGCATATTTCATTTTAAAAGTATACTGCTCCTTGCCTGTACCGGATAATGGTGTGGCGGAGAGTAAGTCGGTACTGGTGATGGCTGCACCTAGCGCCACGCTGTTCCGGATAAAGCTTCTGCGTTGCATATTTAACGATTTATGATGAATTCGATTTGTCATTGAAGAGTGCGGAAGAATGATTTGGGCTCCCGAAATCATCACTTGATCCGGAGTGCGTCAAGGTCGCGTACCAGCAACCGGCTGCGGTTGAAGGTGATCAGTTTTTGTGCTCGAAGATCATTGAGGGTCGTAGTGACCGTCTGACGACTGGTGGCGGTGAGGTTGGCTATTTCCTGGTGGGTAATAAATTGGCGTACCACCCATTCATACCCCACCCGTTGCCCTTTGCTACGGGTGAGTTCCACCAAAAACTCAACAATCCGGGTTCGGCTGTCTTTAAAAACCAGTGATTCCAGCCGGCGTTCCATCTCCAACTGACGGCTGGCAAACATTTTCATAAAAAATAGATTGACTTCATTGCGATCCCGCATCAGTCCGCGCAACTCTTCCAGGGTCACCACGCATACAGAAGTCCCTTCCATCGCGAGCGCGGTATCGTGCCGGGTGGCTTCACCAAGCAAGGCCAACTCGCCAAATACTTCGCCTTTGGAGAGTATTGCCTTGGTCACTTCTTTATTATCGGCATTCATCACCGATATTTTTACCCGGCCTTCGTTGATAAAAAAGATACAGTTGGCCATCTCTTCGGGCACATAAATAGGCTCACTTTTTTTATAATATACATGGATATGTTGTGCCATTCGGCCTTCATTTCCAATCTTCATTGGGCAAAGAATATGTGTCACGTCAATATTTTCCAAGTGCCAAAATGTATTAGCCATAAATTGTTTGTGTAGATTCGCAGTGCAAAAATGGGAAAAAATAAAATTCCTGTCAGAACAAACATACCTTTACGCTTCCTTTTAATCACACAAGATAAATTATTCCTTCTGATAAAAGCAAAATCTTTTGATTATGACATTTATGGATTTTGAAAAGCCACTGGAAGCACTGTACGAACAGCTGGCTAAACTCCGGGAAGTAGGAGACCAAGGCGAAGTAGATGTGACCAGTATGATGCGGGAACTGGAGCAAAAAATAACAAGCAAAAGAGAGGAGATCTACTCCACGCTTACTGGTTGGCAAAAAGTACAACTTAGCCGCCACCCTGAGCGCCCATATACTTTGTATTACCTGACCACTATGTGCAACAAGTTTATCGAATTGCACGGTGACCGGTATGCGGGTGATGATAAAGCAATCGTGGGCGGGCTGGCAGATCTGGACGGACAAACGGTCGTGGTGATTGGGCATCAAAAAGGAGTCAATACCAAAATGCGCCAGTACCGCAATTTCGGTATGGCCAATCCGGAGGGATACCGCAAAGCACTTCGGCTCATGAAAATGGCCGAAAGGTTCGGGTTTCCAGTAGTGACCCTCATTGATACGCCAGGTGCTTTTCCCGGACTCGAAGCGGAACAACGGGGCCAGGCTGAAGCAATTGCGCGGAACCTGTTTGAAATGGCGCAGCTAAAAGTGCCGATTATTTGTTATATCATCGGCGAAGGGGCTTCTGGTGGTGCGCTGGGTATTGGTTTGGGTGATAAAGTATTTATGCTGGAGCACACCTGGTATTCTGTTATTTCTCCTGAAAACTGCTCCACCATTTTGTGGCGTTCCTGGGAATTTAAAGAACAAGCAGCAGAAGCGCTGCGCCTCGATGCCGATTCCATGCTTTCCTTCGGCCTTATCGATGGTATTGTACCAGAACCAGTCGGAGGTGCCCATAATGCCCCCGAAGCGATGGCCATTACGCTGAAAGCGCATATCCTCAAAGCATTGGCGGAACTGAATCCACAAGACGCTGAGGAGCGAATTAATGCACGGATTGACAAATATTCCCAAATGGGGCGGTATGCACATCGCCTGCCGAAGGAAGAAACCACCAAAGAACCTGAGCGCAAAAAACGAGCATCTAAAAAATCTTAATCACCTTTTGATATGAAGCAGTCCACCATTCAAAACCCGGTTTCTGTTCAGGGGGTTGGTTTACATACTGGAAAGAGCGTTACATTGACCTTAAAGCCGGCACCAGCCGGACATGGGTACCGCTTTCAGCGGATTGACCTCCCCGAACAACCCGTTATCCCGGCTGATGTTAAATTAGTCATCTCTACCAACCGCAGTACCACACTCAAAAATGGCGAAGTACAGGTTTCTACTGTCGAACACGTGCTTTCTGCATTGTTCGGAATGGGAATCGATAATATTCTGCTCGAAATAGACGGCCCGGAAATGCCAATCATGGACGGTACGGCAATGCCTTTCGTGCGTGCGATCGAACAGGCCGGCCGGGCAGAACTCGACCAGGATCGGGAATATTTTGAAATTACGGACCCCATTTCTTTCAGGGATGAGGTGACCGGCACGGAACTGATTGCCTTGCCATCTGATCATTTTGAAGCGACGGTCATGATCGACTTCAACTCACCGGTGCTGGGGCCTCAGTTTGCTTCGTTGCAAAGCACCGATCAATACCAAACAGAAATCGCTCCCTGCCGAACATTTGTTTTCCTTCACGAATTGGAAAAACTTCTCGAATTGGGTTTGATAAAAGGAGGCGACCTCGACAATGCGATTGTCATCGCCGACCGCAGTATGGATCAGGAGGAATTGGATTTACTGGCTCGTAAAATGGGAAAGCCGTCCATCAAAGTAGAGTCAGAAGGCGTGCTCAATACCTCCAAACTGCGCTTCCCGAATGAACCCGCCCGCCACAAACTGCTCGATGTGATGGGTGATCTGGCCTTGATCGGCAAACCAATCAAGGGCAAAATAGTAGCCACCAAACCCGGCCATACCGCCAATGTGGAGTTTGCGAAGCTGTTAAAAAAAAATTATGTTGACAAAAGGCGTTTAATTGGCATCCCTAAATACGACCCGGAGAAGGAGCCTGTATATAACTATGCCGGAATAATGGAACTGCTGCCGCATCGGTACCCATTTTTGTTGGTGGACAAAATTATCGAAATCAGTGAAACCCATGTAGTGGGGATCAAAAATATTACGATGAACGAGGCCTTGTTCCAGGGCCACTTTCCCAACAATCCGATATTCCCCGGTGTGCTGCAGGTAGAGGCGATGGCACAAACAGGTGGTATCCTGGCCCTGCACAACGTTCCTGACAAAGGAAACTGGGATACCTACTTCCTGAAAGTGGATAATACCCGTTTCAAGGCAATGGTTCGCCCCGGCGACACGTTAATTATTAAAATGGAATTATTAGACCCCATCAGAAGAGGGATCGTTCACATGCAGGGTACCGTTTATGTGGGCAGCAAAATTGTCTCTGAAGGGGAACTCACCGCTCAAATTTCACGGCGCAACAAGGAATAAACCAAATCATGAATATCCCTTCCAGCGCTTTGCGCGATATACACCCCGGTGCAAAGATTGGCAATAATGTTCACATCGGCTCCTTTACGGTAATTGAAGAAGATGTGGTGATTGGCGACAATTGCCGTATCGGTTCGAATGTGCACATATTCAATGGCGCCCGCATCGGCGACAGTGTACAAATATTCCCTTTTGCCAGTATCAGCGCCACCCCGCAATCCAATAAAAAAGAAGAAGAAAAAGCAATTCTTGAAATCGGAAGCGGTACTATTATTAGAGAATCATGTACTATTAACAGGGGTAATCCATCTTTTGGTGGTCGCACCAGTGTGGGACAGAATTGCCTGCTAATGGCTTATGTACATGTTGCACACGATTGCCATGTAGCCCATAACTGTGTATTAGCGAATAATGTGACGCTGGCAGGCCATATCGACGTGGGCAAAAATGCCACATTAGGGGGCATGGTGGCGGTCCACCAGTTCGTCCGTATTGGTGAACAGGTAATGATCGGTGGGGGCTCCTTGGTGCGCAAAGATGTGCCTCCTTTTGTCACGGCAGCCCGCGAACCGCTCTCTTATGCAGGTATTAATTCCATCGGACTGCGGCGGCGCGGTTTTTCCACCTCCGACATGCACCATATCGAAGATATATATCGGATCCTGTTCGTAAGAGGATACAGTATTCGCAAGGCAGTCGATATTATCGAGCTCGAATTACCGCAGTCAGAGTTTTCCAAACAGATTCTGGAGTTTGTGCGAAATGCAAAAAGAGGGCTGATGCGGGGTTATAAAGCATAACCAGTTACGATGATTTAAACGCAACGGGATGGTCCAATTTTTTATGCTGCCCTAAAAATACCCGTGTGTAAATTCGCAAAATTGTCATCTCCAAAAACAAAAAATTCAACGCAGTAAATGCCACAAGTATCACTTGATTCGCATGTATATGCGTAAACAGGAGATCAACTCCAATAAATGTCGGCGTGATCGGGAACCCAGATAATCCCAGACAGGACAGTAAAAAAACAAAAGCAACTCCCGGACGCTCATAACTGTAACCATGGTACTGGTTCAGCACGATATCCTGGTCAATAGATTGGATAAAACGCAGGCAAAAATATCCTGTAGTGCCAGCGATGACGGTCCCGCTAAGATAGTAAACTATCTGGTGCCATTCAATATTCCGACTCAACAGTAAAGAAAGTACCGTGAAAAATTGACTAAAAATTGCTAATTTCCAGGCATTTTTGGCATCGCCACGCTCTGCGAAAGCGGTTAAGACTAACAATAGGGCCAGCAAAGAAAAAATTAATGTCAAATAATTGCTTACCACAATCTCCAGCTGATCTTTGAATAACAAGCCTGCAATACCCGAAGCGAAAAGCATTGATAAGATTACAAAACCTGATTTTTCGCCAATGAAACCTACTTTTTCGCCAGCCCACTTAAACGGCCTCCATAAATAGCGACCAAGCAAAAAATCAAGATTCCATTCTTTTACGGAGAGGATGTAGGTGGTGCTTTTAATTCGACTGACGAACGTATTACTACGGGAAGCTTGGACAGGCGAAAAATTAAAAAACATATCATGTACCAAATAACCCAAAACAGATGGGGAAACCAACAGCTGATAGGTTCGCATTAAGGCATTTCCTGCAAAGTGTATGAGTGCAAGTGTATGGAAACCAAGTGCAACTTCAATAAAAATTAACCCGATTTGAGTAATAGAGGAATAGGCAATTTGTGTTTTTACGGATGACTGTACCCGAGCGATACTGGTGGCAATAATAGCCGTTATGAGGCCTGTGGCAATAATTAAACTTTTTATTATCCACTCGCTTTCCCAAAATGAATAAGTACGCAACAATAGAAATACACCAATATGTACTGACAATGACCCGTAAAAAATAGCACTGGAACTCGTTGGTCCTTCCATCGCCCTTGGCAACCAGGAAGAAAATGGCAGTTGTGCCGATTTGATAGCGGCAGCAATAAAGATCATTACAGCGATAAATAGCGCTTGCTCGTAATGTTCCTGGAACTGGACTGGAACCAGGCCAGGGATGTCCCATTCTGAAAATGTGATGTTGGTATGCCATAAATGATGGCTCATCCACATTGCTAATATCAGGCAAATATCACCGAGCCGGTAAAATGACAAGACTTTCAGACCGTTTTTTACCGGCAAATACCGGTCTCTATAAAAAGCAATCAGTAAAAAAGAGGATAAGCCCAGCATTTCCCAGCCAATAAAAAGGGTTTCAAAGTTTCCCGACAATACCACCAGGTTATAACCCGCAAAAAAAACGAGTAACGTATTGAAAAAACGCTTAAATCCTTCCTCCCGATGCAGGTAGAACTTACTGAAAACCGTTACTAAAAAAATCAATACTGATCCTGTAAAAAGAAATACTGCCGTGATTTTGTCAAAATAAAAATCAATAAAAAATTCAAATTCCGGACTTTTATACAAAACCAACTCCTTAATATCCAATGTTGGCCAGGCTTGAGTAGTCCACCAGCCGATAAAACCCACTGTTCCTGCCAGGTGTAAACCTGCCGCCGCAATAGCAATACCGGAAAGAATTCGTTCTTTTATTCCCGCTACGAACAAATTCGCTAACAACGCAAAAAAGGGAAGGAGGATAAAAAATTTCAATATTTGTTCCATAAATTATTGTTGTTTTCCCGCTGAGGTAATAGCGTTGTTGCGGCGGCTCCCGTCGCAACAACGCTATTACCTCAGGAAGTACAAAAGCTGTTTTTAGTCAGTCTCTAAGAATAGCCGACAATTGTATCGTTATGCTGCTTTTTTGAATTTAATGTGTAAACCGGCAAGTGTTCCTGCGTAGCGTGTGCAATCTGGTTGGTCACCATTTCTTTGGCTGATTCCATCAGATCGTGAAAATCACAGGCAGGCGGTATTTGCTGTGTATGTGGTTCATAAATGCTGAATTGACCTGCTGAAAACCGGAAAAACTGATGGGTATCCGGATGGATGACGACCAAATGAACCCATTCATTGATATACCATTCGTACATTTCAGGGGTACTTTGAATGGCATTTAAAACGACTTCTGGGAAATGTTCCACTACAATTAACAACCGGACGGGGTCGTGCACTTCTATCATTTGTACGGGAAGTCCCGGCCGCAAATCACCATCGCTGCTGTTGGCCACACCAATCAGCCCCATCACATTATGGGGAAGTTTGGTTCCTGCTCCAAGTTTATAGTTGTCCACTCTGGAGAAATAATACTCCAGATTAATGCCGCCACAAACCGGGCCCAACGGGCGCATCACGCCTGTGAGCAATTGTCCTGAAGGGTCTGTTCTGTAATCGTAAGAATTCAAAAAAGCGCGCCGGTCTAAAAATAATCCCCTGGTCATTTCCCTGCGTCCTACGATACAAAGTGTATTAGTACCATGACCCAACTCGGGACGGGGTTCAAACAGCGAAACAGACCGGTCTTTTATCGCCTTTCGAATTTTTTTGATATCCATCCTGGTATCAATGGATGCGAATCTCCTGGACCGTTCTTTGGCATTCAGATCGAGGGCATGCTCAAATGCGTCCTTATTTTTCAAATGGTTGGATTGGTTTTCAGCCGTCAGGTAATGTTGGTCGTAAAATACTATTTCATCTGCGGCCGTGTCGTGCAAACCACCAATAAACTGAGTGGGAGCTGGAATATCAATGCCGTTTTTGCGCAGTTCTATCCGCACTTCAGCATGATTAGCCATAAACGATAATACCCGTGCATTCACCGAGCCCGGCCTTCCGCTGCAAGCACCGCAATCGTGGGCTCCGTGGTGTGGATTATTCGCACTGCTGGAACCATGGGCAATTACATATACAATGGGGGCAAAGTCCTTTAATAAACCAATTCCCCGCAGCTGAGCTTCTACCCGTACCGTCATTTCTGCAATGGTAAACCCAATTTGCAGGCCATTTTCTCGGTCTTCTGTATGGCTGTTTTCAATAGTGAGTTGTGCTGAAGCATCTGTATGGAGAAATGCATTGGAGATCGCAGGGCTCATTTTAGGCTTAAAAAGATTAAGAAATATTCGAACACCCGCCCAAAAACCAAATGTCACCGACATTAATCCGCCTCTCAGAAAAGTGTGGGTTTTGTTGGTGTACAACAATTCATGTTTCCTTTCCGTTTTTGCTCCAATTTCTTTAATTAAATACTTTGGCGTCATCGGTGCCGGACAGAGTTTGTCGTAAAATTTTGCATTTTCAGGTTGAGAATAAAATTCCACTCCAAAAAAACCCGGAGTTCCAAGTGTCTCACAATGCGGGTCAATATTTTCGATATGCCTGCGCAAAGAACATTCCCGCTCGTCTATGCAAAACAGTGCCTGAAAAGTCGTTTTGGTTGTTTCCGCAGGGGCCCTTTTTTTCTCTATGCCAATTCCTGCCAATACTTCATCGTAATAACTCCATTCAAATGCTTCCTGCCAAATCGAAAATACTTCCTGCAATTCGGTTGATGGCGTATCTTTAAAGAGGTTTACTGGTGTGGTGGTGATGCGACTGCACAGCGGTTGCCATTTTGGGCCAAGTTCATATTCCAAAGCATCAATTTCCAGTAATAATTCCAAGATGATTAACTCTTGGAGCGATATAGGACGGGGGTCGAGCAACGTATGCGGGGCATCTTCCAAAGCCGATACCATACCCGACCAACCCTGGTGGCTGAACTGCTGATCGAACAGGTATTGTTCGTAGAAGGCTTCGTCGCCTACCACTATTTTCAATAAATTACTGATTGTACAATTACCTTCAAGCAGTAAGTTTTTTACCCTTTTTGTTTTAAAAAAACTCGTAAAACTGCGCTGTTCCAACATCTGTAAGGCTGCGATAAACCCACCTTCTTCTGCCGGAAATCGCCATATAGAAATACCTTGATCTAAGTAACTGCAAAGCACCCTGAAAAGCAGTGGCTGCACCAGGCCGTCCAGGTCGATTTTGAAATGGCTTTTCCAGTTGGCCCGTAAAGCGCCTATCCGCGGCGTATTCACCGTTTGGTATACTTCAGAGAGCAACTTTTCTCGCCATTTTTCTATTTGGGCAGCACCTTTTCGTTCTGTAATCACCTGGTCGATGAGATCGCCCCTGATACGCCCATTTTGAAATAATTGCCTGTATTCTTTTAATTGCAGCGTTACCTGATAACCGAATATTTTGGATGCTTTAAAAATAGCATCGTAAAATTTCAGGTGTTGATAAGCATGCAGGGAATTATGGTGAATGAAATCCTTAAGTGGTGTTTGAGCGGGCAGATAATGTTTTAATTCATGTATGACATGGTTCCAGTCAAATGCCGTTAAGGCGGCAGGATGATCATAGTCTGGTTGCGTCAGGGTATTTGCACCTGCTGCATGCTGGCTCATACTGTTATTCCCTGTAAATAATTTCGCCATTTGAAAATGTAGTTTTGAGCACTTTTTAGATTTTTTCTGCTACTTCCTCTTTACTCGAAATCCAGGTATTATCAAAAAACTCAACTACACCTGTTTCTAAGTGGTGTTTGGCTCCCACAATGGCGATTTCCTTCTTTTCCAGCATCTGTTCTAAGATATAGCTCCGGTTGACTATTGCTTTTACCGAACGCTGCACGTTAATATTGGCGACATTTTCTACGAAAACTTCATTGTGGGAGTTCCGCTTGGACTTGTCGGTGATTTTCGTTTCTTCGTATACTGCGGGTTGGATTTTAGACAACAATTCGGTCAGGTTTCCCATTTCCACATGATCGCAGGCTCCTTTGATAGCACCGCAGCTGGTGTGGCCCAGTACTACGATGAGTTTGGATCCGGCCACTTTGCAAGCAAACTCAATGCTGCCAATAATGTCGGTATTGACCACATTGCCTGCGATGCGTATGGAAAAAACATCGCCCAGCCCCTGATCGAAAATAAGTTCGGCTGAAGTTCGGCTGTCAATACAGCTGAGTATTACGGCAAAAGGGAACTGCCCATCGCGGGTTTCGTTCGCCTGTTGCAGCAAGTTGCGGTTAGCTTTCAGGTTGTTAATAAACCGCTGATTGCCTTCTTTTAAAAATTTGAGTGCTTTTGCCGGCGTAATCGTCGACTGTGATTCCAAAGTATGTACTTTCATGATTATGCTGGTGTTGAAATAACGTGTTGGGATGAATTGGTAATTTCATAGTCTTCTTTAAAACCTATCAGAGATACCTGAATGTTTTTGTCTTTCGAACCGATTTCCAAAAAGTCTTTGATCAGCTCGAGTACATCGTGGTCGATGTAAAAAGAATCGGAAGCATCGATAACTAATTTACAGTTTTCAGGAAGGTGACTTAATGTTTGTTTAATTGCCGCTTTGTTTAAAAAGGACACCTCCTGTGCCAGCTTGATGGTTACCGTTTCTCCTTCGTGGTATTCTTCTTTTTTAAAGAAATAGGCCATTTTCAGGTTAGCTCTTAAAATATAAAAAACACTCACTACAAGACCAATAGCCACACCTTTTAACAAGTCTGTGAATATTACAGCCACAACGGTAATAATGAAAGGCACAAACTGATACTTACCACTGTGCCACATGTGTCTGAATACCTTTGGGCTTGCCAGTTTATAGCCGATCATTAATAAAATAGCTGCCAAACATGCCAGCGGAATTTTATTGAGTATAGTAGGTATGCTCAGGACGGCGATCAATAAAAATACACCATGGGCAATTGCAGCAACTTTGGTACGCCCTCCCGAATTTACATTAGCCGAAGTTCGTACAATCACAGAGGTCATAGGAATACCACCAATCAAGCCGCTCAGAATATTACCTGTTCCTTGAGCAAACAATTCAGTGTTAGTGTTGGAATACCGTTTCAAAGGGTCCATTTTATCGGCCGCTTCCATACACAGTAGTGTTTCAATACTGGCTACCACGGCTATCGTCAATGCAACAATCCATACTTCAGGCTTCATCAACGTCGTAAAATCCGGGGTGGTAAACTGCCCGATAAAATCATCGAATGAGGCGGGAACTGGCAGATTTACCAAATGATCTTGTGCAATAACCAGGTTAGTATTTATGGATTTGAATAATTCATTGATAATAACGCCTGCTATCACTACCACTAAAGCCCCCGGCACGGCTTTCAGTTTTTTCAGAAATGCCACTTTATTAAATGCAATCAGTATTGCCAATGAAACAAGGCAAATGATGATCGCTCCCAGGTGCGAATAGTTAACAGCATCGATTATTGCTGATAGCGTATTGTGTCCTGTTTTATTTTCGATAAAGAAAAAGTCGCCTTCATTATCTGCATCGTACCCTACGGCATGCGGTAGTTGTTTGAGAATAATGATGACACCGATGGCGGTGAGCATTCCTTCGATCAC
>JBILHQ010000059.1:0-26813 GCA_044350415.1 Saprospiraceae bacterium
CAGCTCCCATTTAGTATAATTTATATGAGGTGATTTTTCAAATTGACAAATGCATCAAACTTGTTTGAGTTGCCACAAGTGACCATTGTCCCTAAAACGCAGTGCATTCATCTCATGGCGAAACTGCACAAAAGTGAACATCCAGGGTTGATTCACCTAACTTTTGATATGTACAAAACATGTACAATTGGGCTATGTCTGCATTTTGTACCTCAAGGGGCAAAAAATAAATTCGCCAAAGTTTCTGCTTTCCATCCTGAGGAAAGTATAACTATTTCTTAGCTGGATTTTATCCCTTTAGAAAATAAAAGAACTGAGTGAAAAAGTATTATTTTGAAATTTCTCAAGACAACAAGACACATGCGATGATCCCCCAAATTCTAGGACTCAAGATCTGTTTTTTTATTGTGGATTTAACAAGCGTACGTTTATTGCAAGGCCGCAAGGCGCTGCCAAATTGATTTTCAACCTATCAACCTAATCTTGCTATGGATACTTAAGCAGTAACTGTTAAAAAATAACTTCACTTAAAATCAGGTACAAGTGTGCCCAAAAATTTTTAACCGTTACCAAGAGCTTGTATTTCAGCTTCTAACTTCTGATATTCCTCAGGTGAATTGCCTTCGATTGGATTTGTCCCTTTCCCCTGCAAATAAGAGACAACTTGAGTACTAACTAATGAAGCACATTGATTGGATAACGTCCAACCCAAAAAGCCATGACCTTCATTTAAAAAAGAGTTTTTAGGCCCTTTCTGACCAAGAACAGGCTTACCTTTTGCGGAATAAGGCCTTTCACAACCAGTTTTTTTAATATCTAAATCTTGTCTAAATTTATAGTTGGCATCTACAGCTGAGGAGTCTCTTAATTGAGGCATAACCTCCATTAAGGCCTGCTCTAAAATACCTATGTTTCTTTTAGCTCCTTCGGTAGTTATGTCGGTATTCGACTGGTTTGGTTCGGATGTACCTGCTGCTCTATAGTAAAGTTTGCCATTGTGCTCGACTACGGTTGTAGTTAACACATGGTTTTTAGGACTATTTCTAAGCGCGATATTCTGTAAACTCTTTCGCTCAGGTTCTAAATTAAATATTTTAAAATCTTGTTCAGGAACTTCTACATCAATCGTGTATCCTTTAAATGACATTGTTGGAATGTGCCCCCCTTTTTTACTAATAGGATGAGTTTCCTTACCAAATGTATAAGATGCCCCAGTTGCCCATATAACTGCATCAACTTGTATGTTCGAGCTATCGGGATTTTCCGTAATTAAGTGGGTAACAATTTCATTGTCAACTATCACATCTACAACTTTAGCAGCATATATAACCTTTCCTCCCAATTGATTAAAACAATCCGCAAAAAATCTTGTTAATTTACCTATATCTGCATTGATTGCAGGATCATTTAACATAAATTTTGTTTTTCGTGGGAGTCTTGAAACTTGAGAATCAATTTTTATAGCCTCATCCCACGATATTTCTTTTATGAGTATATCGCCATCAGGATTGAGTTCGGCAAGATGTTCGGGTCTATGTTTGGATATTACCTCTTTCCCTTCGTCAGTTAACCATTCATTTGCTTCAGTAACAAATTTTTCTGATGCTCTTATGGCTTCTTCAAACTCTTTTTCTTGGCCTGGTGGAAAGCAATGTAATACGCCCGTATTATTTAAAGGCGCTACAAATCCTTTTTTTTCTAACTTTTCGATCATCTTTAGCAATTTTATATGAGAAGCTAAACGCATTTTTCTGTATTCAACCGAATCTGATATTCCGGCATCAAGATTTTCTGGCGTATTATATGTACTTCTGTATTCTCTTGCAAAAGCACCTTCTGGTTTTTGGGTATCGCTTAATTTTTTAATTTCTAGATCTTCCGAGCCTTCCTTTGATGGGCCTGTAACTTTAAATGGAGAGCTTATTCCCACGTGGTTATTACTTGTAACTTTTCCTGCCTGAGCATTTGCTTCAAGCAACGTTACTCGAATATTATCGTCATTGCGTAACACTAAATCTAATGCTTGTATCACACCGACAATCCCGGCACCCACAATACAAATGTTCATGGCCATAAAATATGTTTTTTATTGTTAAACTTGTTAAAAATCGACTAGCTTTCTTGTTTTTTATAGCCACCGCGAAGTGGTTTTGTAATTGCTCGGTTTCCCTCCGCCCCGCTGACTGCGTTGTAAAGCCTCGCCGATGCGCTGCATCGCCTGTGTTTTACGCCTTGTCAACGGAACTGATGAAAACCGATCATTTTACAAAACCACTTCGCGGTGACTATAATTGCACGGATAAAATTGCGTCTCAATCACAACAATACTATCCTCAATATGAAAGGATAACATTTAAGTTGCCAAACTGGTATTTAATTTACTTTCCGGCTCAAAAATACTACCCCGATTCATATCTACAATTATATTATTCTCAATTCTATTTAAAACCTCATTTATTCTATGATAATCAAAATCTCGCTGATATACATCATAGCAACACGAAATATTGATTCTTAAATTAATACCTGTAATGCCTGATTTAGAGGCATCTCCTAACACTATTCGTCCTGAAGTTAAAAAATATTTTTGCAATTCTTCACTATCTTTAATATCAACCTTTTTAAGGAGTTGCTCATGTACAGTTATGACGCTCCAAAAGCCTTGTTTTAACGGCGCAGTAAAAATAATAGCATTTTGTCCATCCAGTTCTTTTTTGAATTTGCTATTTATTTTATTAATTTTTTCAATAAAAAAATCTCTTCTCCTTTTAAGTTCTTTACGAATCTCCTCATAATAGCTTTCAGGAGTTTTGTCTATTAACGCCACACCACAATATATAGCATCTTTTTGAACACATGGATGGTGTTTCTCTAAGTATGAAACAGTAGCCTCATACCATAATTTATCGCCTGTTGTTCCTACCCCAACTCTAAAAGATTTTACATTAATGGTTTTTGAAGAACCAGTGATAGTCATCACATGATTGTGGAGACTTTCTTTTTTACCATTAAAATTAATGGCTAATAGTGAAGCAATCGGTATATGTTTATCGACTAATTTTGATAAAAGTTCATCACTAATCGTGGGGATTTTATACTTGACAATCATGTTGGCAATGTCTTGTAGATCCTCCTTGCTGCATGGCTGAGTTATAGGATTGTTTGGGTTTGTAAATAGCAGGAGAGCTATATTGTTTTGTCGATATTCCGCTATTAAAGCTTTCTTTTGGCTTTCGTCTATTCTTTCTTTAAAGGCATCAAATTCCTCATTAGTTAAATATCTATTTTTGACTTTCAAAGCATTAAATAGAAGAGTGTTTTCAAATGTACTCCCCTTTAAACTAAAATCATTTTTAGGATTTGTTGGAATCACTTTTATCTCACCGCCGAACAGTTCGTGATAGAAACCATGTCGAATATAATATCCTTGAGGAACCAAGACATGTATTTCACTATTTTTAACAAAAACCCCTTCATCCTTTAATTTATCTTCAAATTTTTGAAACAATCTTTCATTTTTCAACAAATTTCGTTCTATTTTATCAAAGTCATTTTGATTATTCTTTGAATATGCATTATCCTCTACCACAACTTCAAGTCCATTATTAATTGCTTTATTAATTAGTATTTTAATTTTTTGTCTTTTAATAGCAACAGCAAAAGCAGCTTTTGTTGCAGTTGTGCAGCTTCTTGTGACGGCAAAAATATCACTGCAATCAGTTTTAAACGGTATCTTTTCATCAAAAAGCCTTTTACCAACTTCTCTTAGAATTAGTGGATTTTGTTTTGTATCATCCAGACAAAGGGAAATTCCGTTTAAATCAGTTAGTTGATTCGATTGTGACAATTCAAAAGCCTGTATTGCTGACGCAAGGGCCTCTGGATGAGGTTTAAAGCCTGTATCTCCGGAACTTAAATCTATAATTTCTACTGTCATGTTGTTTCATTGCCCACGCATAACGCTTCGCTTGGCAGTGCTGCGCCCTACTTTCTTCCCAAAGCGGAGGGGTGTTCAGGTGATGCCCCTTTTAGTTTTTGCTTGTGCCCAACGGTTGCATGGATGCTGCCCTGCCTGGGCTTTGAGTGCCGGGCATGGGCCGCGTAACCGACCATGCAAACCGTTGGGCGGGTTTCATTGCTGTTCAAATACAGCCACAAAAGGGGGGATGCTACAATCCTATTGCTCATGGCTGTTCAAATGCACCTCATAGGTGGGGGGGGAGGCTACCGTATGACTCCATCCTGGTTGGCTCCATCAAGGTTGGCTCCGCTAAGGTCGGCTCCGTAAAGGACGGCTCCGCTAAGGTCGGCTCCTCTAAGGGTGACGGCGGCGGTTCCGCCGGTCATTTCACGTGGCGCTAATAGAGATACTTCCCGGTGGCTCCGTCAAGGTTGGCTCCGCGAATGTCGGCTCCGCTAAGGTCGGCTCCGCAAAGGTCGGCTCCGCTAAGGTTGGCTCCGCTAAGGTTGGCTCCGATAAGGTCGGCTGCGCGAAGGTCGGCTCCGCGAAGGTCGGCTCCGCTAAGGTCGGTTCCTTTAAAGTGGGCTTCGCTAAGGTGGGCTACGGTAAGGTCGGCATAGGTAAGGTTGGCTCGGCTAAGGTCGACTTTGACAAGGTCGGCTTCGCGAAGGTTGGCTCGGCTAAGGTTGGCTTCGCGAAGGTTGGCGCCGCGAAACCGACCTTCGCTAAGGCTGGCTCCGCTAAGGTTGGCTCGGCTAAGGTTGGCTTCGCCAAACTTGGCTCGGCTAAGGTCAGCTGCGCTAAGGTCGGCTCGGCTAAGGTCGGCTCCGCTAAGGTCGGCTTCGCGAAGGTCGGCTTCGCGAAGGTCGGCTCCGCGAAGGTTGGCTCCGCTAAAGTTTCTTTTCCCTCTGGCGTATGCCGCCAGTAATTCTTGTACTATCATGTTGTTTTTATTGCCCACGAATAACGCTTCGTTTGGCAGTGCTGCGCCCTACTGGTTTCCTAAAGCGGAGGGGTGTTCGGGTGATGCCCCTTTTTGTTTTTTTTCCAGATGGGTGCTGTACCGCATCTTCTGACACAGCTCCCATTTAGTATAATTTATATGAGGTGATTTTTCAAATTGACAAATGCATCAAACTTGTTTGAGTTGCCACAAGTGACCATTGTCCCTAAAACGCAGTGGATTCATCTCATGGCGAAGCTGCGCAAAAGTGAACATCCAGAGTTGATTCACCTAATTTTTGATATGTACAACGTATGTACAAATTGGGGGTCAGACAGTTTTGGGCTATTTTGGGGCCTTAAAAAGCGACCTCAAGTCTCCCTAAGCTTGAATGAACGCGAAAGCTATCTAACTAATTGGGAGCACCAAAGCGGAGGGGGTGTTCGGGTGATGTCCCTTTTTGTTTTTTTTCCAGATGGGTGCTGTACCGCATCTTCTGACACAGCTCCCATTTAGTATAATTTATATGAGGTGATTTTTCAAATTGACAAATGCATCAAACTTGTTTGAGTTGCCACAAGTGACCATTGTCCCTAAAACGCAGTGCATTCATCTCATGGCGAAACTGCGCAAAAGTGAACATCCAGGGTTGATTCACCTAGTTTTTGATATGTACAACGTATGTACAAAATCTGTAGAGAACCTGTACATGTTTTTTAAACGATTAAAAATCAAGCAATTAAAATATTGCCTAAAAAAAACCTACAAAGCAACGTATCCCTGTGGGCATGCCCACAGGGCAAACGCATTAAAATTATTGCTGAAATATAACAACAACATCATCAAGTCCTCGGAATCCCGAAAATTTACTGCATTTTTTTATGACAATAAAACCAAATCATGTAACTTTGCATCCTTTTTCTATAGCGCAAAGGATGCGAAAAGAAAATGGCTGAACTTGCTGCTATAAACTGTCCTGACTTTTACAACAATGCTGATTCAGAATGTTTGATTGATTTAATGTGGACGACTACTTAAACAGCACACTGCAATGAAACTGATAGTCCTTTTGCTTTCGTCCATCTTGTTTGTTTCATGCGTTTCGGAGTCAAATCACTACACCAAAGATGACATCGAACCTGCGGCTGAAGCATTTCTTTCGCATGGATGGATCAACAAGTACATCGACAAAGGCCAGCATGCCGTGTTTCCAGCGTCCTGTTTTCAGGACATCAAAAAAACTGTTCCTAAAAAATGGTGGCGGTTTGCCCTAGAAGCCCTCTATTATAATTTGCCGGAAAAACCCGACGACGGCTCGAATGATACCTGGCTCACCACAGCAGATTCCATCCTATTGGACAAAAATGTACATGCCTTTGTACAACTGATCTTTGGTTTAAGACTCTGTTCTTCGGGGAAGTATGACGATGCATTGGTTCGTTTACAAGAAAGCTATCAACTAAGCCAGCTCAGCGGTCAGCTCTTTCGAGCCAACGATGCCCGACGATATATGGCGCGATGCTACCTGCTCAAAGGCGAATACCCCACTGCCGTTGAAATACTCAATGAAGTTTTTGAGTTTTTGAAGGATAAACCAGATCCCTTTCATCAAGTGCGGAAATTTGAGACCATGCTTCAACTGTCCTATGTGTATAATTCCTGTTCGGAATACGAAAAAGCACTGTACTGGAGTAAAAAAGCATTCCATTACGTTCGACAATTTGATCATCCTGGGCAGGAAGTAATCGTCGAAGAGAGAATGGCAACAATTTTTTTGAACTTGAACATGCCCGACTCTGCATTTTTGTTGTTAAAAGAAGCCCAAACCCAAAGGCTTGCCTTTCAAATCAAGCATGACACTGCCAGCGGACAGTATCTCTTTGGCAAAACCCTTTTTATGCTGGGGCGATGCCAGGAAGCATTGCCAATGTTAAAACGCGCCGAATCTGGCAACCTTGAAAATGCCAACGGGCTTAAAATTGCGGAGATAAAAACCGCCATTGCCGACTGTATGCAGCTGGTTGGCTCCTCCGACTCCGCGATGTATTACTACCGACAAGCACTGACCCTGAGTCCGGTACAATCCGACAAGGCAAAGATTCACCACAAGATTGCAGAACTTTGCACACTGAGGGGCCAGTATCAACAGGCGTTGTACCACCACCAAATGGGTGTCCGCTGTTTCAGCGATTTTTTCAGTCCTGAAAAAGACCGGACGCTGGGAAAAATAGAAGCTTACAGTACGCTCGATTACCAAAAAAAGAACATTGAAAAGCTGAAAAAAAACCACAACAATCAGTGGTTTCT
This sequence comes from Saprospiraceae bacterium, assembly GCA_044350415.1. Taxonomy (GTDB): domain Bacteria; phylum Bacteroidota; class Bacteroidia; order Chitinophagales; family Saprospiraceae; genus M3007. The sequence continues at coordinate 7,212 of JBILHQ010000059.1, forward strand.
GCTTGTCTTTTTGGGTTGTTCTTTGCTCATCGGGAGTGGCGTTGTATTGATCTTGTCACATCGCCAAGGCCAGAAACGACGGGATTTGAAAAACCAGCAGGTGGTACAACAACAGCACCTGGAAAGGGTCAGCGCGTCTCTCAACCAAAAAGATGCTGAATTGAGCGAAGCGCAACATTTGTTGGCCTTAAAAAACCAGCTTATTCAGACCCTGGAACAAAAAATGGGTTCCTCAGCATTGGACGCACCAATGCGGATGCTTACAAAAAAAGACTGGTTGACTTTTCAGCAGTCCTTCGAAACCCAATTTCCTGATTTCATCTCGCGCCTGAGGGCAAGGTTTGTCCAGATTTCCGGTACCGATATACGCCTCTTTATTCTGATCAAAATTGGCGTCGACAGCCGAAGCATTGCTGATATTTCGGGCATTTCAGTCGAAAGTGTTTACCGTGGCCGTACCCGCCTACGCAAAAAACTGGGGCTGGACAACTCCGAGAATCTGGAAACTTTTATTGCGTTGTTTTGAATGCCTCAAGTCCTGACCTAATGCTTCAACCACGTAGTGGTGATGTTTTGGTCACAACTTGAGGCATTAAGATCACTTCATCAGTTTGCGAATAACCTCATATTGAAGTCCGTCGAGATCACTTACGGTCAAATCCATGCTGATTCCGTCACAAGCTTGTTTTATCTCACCTTTAATCATCGTACTCGACATTTTTCTCCGGACGGACACATCCTCCGGAATCCACGTGATTAGTAAAAGTGGGTTTCTTATTAGAGGTACGACTTCATCGGTTTCATAATTAAAACGCACAATAAGAAATACCAGGTCATCTTTTGGCAATTGAGCAACAATATCCTGGTAAGAGGTATTGGCATCTGCTTTACTAAGCAATAGTACATCCCGATTATTGCTATCCAGTGTTAAAAACAATGCACTTGCATCATGGTTTGTTTTCATCGAATTAAAACTGTCAATGACGTTTTGACTTATTATACTCATTTTTGCTTATGCTTATCGCGTTGTAAGCTTTTGGTCGCGCCTTTCTTTTTCCAAAACAGGTGGGTTCAGGAACTTCCGTTTTTACAATTGATTGCGATAAAAGTACCCTATTTCAGAGGGTGTGTCCAAATTGCGTTCATGTACAACGTATGTACAAATTGGGGGACAGACAGTTTTGGGCTATTTTCGGGCCTTAAAAAGCGACCCTCAAGTGTCCCTAAGCTTGAATGAACGCGAAAGCTATCCAACTCATTGGGAGCACCAAAGCGGAGGGGTGTTCGGGTAGTGCCCCTTTTTGTTTTTATTCTTTTTTGTCGTTTCGCCCATCTACAGCACTGCCGTCACTCTCGTCTCATCTAAGGCAACTACCTGCCCACCTGAAAATCTCGTGAAAATCAAATGGATACCTGATTTGTCGGGATGAGGGACTAATGACGGGTATGCAGCAGCAAATGTAAACGGGTTCATCTTGTATTTTCAAATTATCTAATGTACTTCACAATATTCCCATTCCTTTCTTAGTAATCCCGATGGTATATCGGGACAAGTGATGGGTGTAAATTTCAGTGGTTTTACTGCGGGCATGCCCCATTTGTTCCAGGATATAGATGTAACCCACCAGCGCTACTCCCAGTACGCCACCACCTTTTTGGACAAGGTTGACGTATTGATGACCGGCTCCATCAAGGGTATCATAAACAAGGAGTGGATTTTTGTCATCGAATTGCCAGCGTAATCGCGTCGGACAGTCCTGAACTTCCGGGAGTTGGGTGAAGTCGCGGTTCGTCAATTTGAATTTGGTATTTTTCATGAATATTTTTGTTGATTTAGCTCATGTTGTCAGGCTAATAAAAATACAGAACAAATACACTTATATATTGCGTATTTTGCAAATGAAATTACTGTTAAGTCTCTCAACAGTAAAAATCATCTCCTGATTTTGCGACTGACTGTTAACATTTTTAGATTTCTATCGCACCAACAATATCTTCCCGGTACGTTGATGCTCATTGTCACCCAGTAATACATACCAATAAACGCCAACGGGCACTGTATTTCCTGCGCTGTCTTTCCCATCCCATATTATTCGAAATTGACCGGATGCCACCTTACTGCCTGCGATGAGGCGGCGCACCAACTGGCCTTTTTCATTAAAAACGGAAAGGTTAATCTGTTCAGGTTGTTCCACAGCAAATTCGATGGTGGTTTCCTGTACAAAAGGGTTGGGGTAAACCAGCTCGTCGGCATAATGGCTGTTCCACAGCACCGGGACGCCCGTAGTTAAGGAATCATAACAATTGGTGGCACCGATAAAATAAGTGGCAGAAACGTCTTTGTTGTGGCGGTTGGCATTTTCATTTTGTGGCAGGTACGCGCGTACGTAGTCGACCTGGGCGCCATCAGGGCCTACAGTGACGCGGATATGACCTGAATTGGGCAGGATCTGGCCTTCGAAGTAGCCATAATCATCGGCTTGTCCGGCATTTTGAAAATTGGGATGACTGGGTTGAGGTGTTTCCTGGTAAATGAGGCAGCCTTTTTCCTGTTTGCCAAAAAAATGATCATGTCCGTGAAAAAAAATGTTCACCCGATGTTCGGTCAACAGGTCTTTGATGGGTTTGTACCAACCTGGCCGGTTGGCCATAAATCCGGGCGTGCCGTCGAGGTTGTCTCCGCCCCATTCATAGCGATCGGCAAATTCCACACCGCCACGCCCATCAGGGTCGCCGCCGATAATTTGGTGGGCGAATACGAATTTGAAAGTGGCAGTACTGCTTTCCAGCGTCGTTTTTAGCCAATCGTACTGTGTTTTACCGAGTGTCCAGCGCCAGCCGTGCAGGGAATCAGGTTTAGGGGAAGTGTACCAATACGGGTCGAGGACTATAAATTGCGCATCGCCCCATTGCCAGGAATAGTAGTTTTCGCGTTGACCAACAAAATTCGGGGTACTCGGGTCGCCGGTGTAAAAATTGTCGGGAGAGGGGTTGAGGAAGTATTTTTTACGGTCGGTCGCACCCCAAATGGCTACATTATTGGCAGTGCCATTGAGTTGCCAGCCCGATTCTCCTTCATGGTTGCCCAGCGCAATAAAAAGCGGTACAGAATGGCATTCTGTTTCATAATAAGACCGCAGCAAATGGCAGCGATAAGTAATGGTGTCATGGGAAAGCATATTGGCGGCGTTTTTCAGTTTGTCCGACATGAGTATGTCGCCGAGGTCTATCATAAAATCGGGGCCGTCTTCCAGTTGGTTGCGGAGACAGCGCCGGTACAGCGCGGTATCGCTTTGTTCGTCCAAATGCGGATCGGCCTGGACAATAAAAGAGAAGGTGCTTCCGGGAGCGCGTTGTGTATGGAAAGAAAATTCGGGCCTTGTAGTAAACGTTGCAGCGCCGGGTACCCGATAGCACATCCGGTAAACGTATTGTGTGTTGGCATTGAGGTTGGCTACAAGGATTTCGGCGGACTCGCCAGCTGAAAATACCTGCCAGGTTGTTTGGCCAGGGTAAATGCCGCTGGCAGTGCCATATTGCACGCAAACCTCTGCGGGGCTGTCAAAAAAGGCTTGTACGGTGATACTGTGATCGGTGGGTCGTCCGAGCAGCTCAGCATGAACGAGGGTTTGGGCTGGTGTTGGAGTAGCCATCAGGATGAGGCTTATGAGGCAATAAAGGTGGTGTTGCATATGTGGATATGGAAATATTTACCTGGAAAAGGAGGTGTTTGGGTATTTGTGAATGGGCAGTTTGACGTACCTGAGGAAAATGGGCAAAATTGTCCGGTCATCTACCGTACCACCACTTTCACCCCTGTACTGCGAACCCCATCGGCCAACCGCACCACATAAACCCCGGCAGCCAAATGGCTCACATCAAAATGGCCAACCGTATTGCCTTGTTCCAATATCCGGGATTGGACAGTTTGCCCTTGCAGGTTCATCAAAGTGATCACCCGGTCGAACGATGTCGTGTTTTGAGCTTGTACGACTACCACATTCCTGGCCGGATTGGGAGATAAGGAAAAGCCTCTTTCTGACTTCAATGGGTCGGGTTGCGTTCCTGAGGCGCATTCTCCTACGGCATAACTATAGGCAATTTCGCCATTATGGTGTTCCCCGCTGAGCGTGTCGGCGGGCAAATAAGCGCGAACAAAATCGACCGTTACACATTGGGGGGCAACGGTCACCCGCAAATGCCCGGTGCCATTAAGGGTCACATCGGTATAGGCATCGGCATTAGCCAAAACCCCGATTTCATATGTGGAATCGCTGGGCATTGGGACTTCCTGGTAAACCAGGCCATCTAATTCTTCTTTTGCATACAAGTGGTCGTGTCCCTGAAAGAAAATATTCACGCCATTGGCGACCATTAATTGGTGGATAGGCATGGCCCAACCTGGCCGGTAAGTATCGAATTTCCAGGTGCCTCCGTCGTAGCCGCCCCACTCAAATCCAGTGGCGGTGCCTGCACCGCCTCTCCCTTGTCCGCGGGTATGGTGCGCGAAAACAAATTTGTATTTGGCAGTACTGGTTTCCAGGGTTTGCCGGAGCCATTGGTATTGGGTTTCGCCGAGGGTCCAATCCCACTTTTGAGGTTTTTCGTTAACGGCACAATCGCGGTAGACATCCAGCACTACGAATAAGGCATCGCCCCATTGCCAGGCGTAATAATTTTCTGGAAGGCCAATACCGTATTGTTCCTCCGTCATATTGCCGCTGTAGAAGTCGTTAGGGTAGGGGTTAGGGTAGTAAAATTTCCGCCATTGCGTGCCGTAAACTGCGATATTTTCGGGCGGATTCTGGTTCAGGTAATAGCCGGTTTCGCCCTCATGATTGCCCAAACAAACGAAAAAAGGCATAGAATGGCACACCTTGCCGAGATATTGCAGGTAGTCCTTATGTAGTTCATCCATATCAGCACTGGTAGTAGTTTCCGGCGTATGATCGTCACCAAATATATCGCCTAAAGAGAGCATAAAATCTGCACTGTCTTTGGCCTCGTTTTGAAGGGTGATTTCATAAATACTGCGCACGCCTTTTTTGTCGTAGAGGTGTTCGTCGGCCTCCAGATTGAACCGGAAGGTTGATCCCGGTGCGCGTTGGGTAAAAAAAGTATGTTCCTGGCTGGTATGAAAAAGTGCGTCGGTTGGTGTTTTGTAAACGGTGCGGTAATAATACCTTGTATTAGGCAACAACGGTTGAAGATCCATTTCCACAGGTGTATTGGGCTGGTTGTTCACCACCGGAGTAAGTTGGGTGTAATTGTTGGGAGCCGTGCCAAATTCAAAATAAACGACAATCTGTTCACTGAACAAAACACTGACAGTGACCGAATTGTCTGTAGGTCGGCCCAATATTTCAGTGAAAGTTTGAGCGGAAAGGGATGGTTGGAAAACCATAAAATACAATAGGGAAAGGGTAATTTTTTTAATCATAAAAAAATGGCTGAAATTTGTCGAATAAAGCAACGTGTCACCAATAGCCACCTGCTTTTGGAAGGTTATTGATGACACGTTGCTATGACTGAATAAAGGAGGATAAGTTTAATGCAGGAAATACCACTACCTTGCACCTCCAGGGTTTTACGCCTCAGGCTTCAAACATCACCTATTGCAAACCATATTCGATGGCCTTATCGACAGTTTCATTGCGGATAAAGTAGGTTTAGCCAACCATTTTTTAAGTATACCCCTCGCAGCACACCTGAAGGAAAATTTAATCGCCTTGTATACCGACCAGCAACTGCTTGCAGCGGGTATTGGCAATAATGCACTCCTCTCCCACGACAAACTGATCAGGAGCGACAAGATCTACTGGCTTGACCGGGAGCATAACGATTTGCATGAAAATAGTTTTTTCGACTTGATGGACCGCTTTGTCAGTTACCTGAACAGCACTTGTTTTACAGGGATAACCGGCTATGAATTTCATTACGCTTTGTACGAAAAAGGAAGTTTCTACAAAAAGCATTTTGACCAGTTTCGGAATAATAAAAGTCGGGCATATTCGATGATTATGTATTTGAATACCAACTGGCAGGATGCCGATGGCGGCGAATTGTGTATTTACCATAGTGGTCATTTACAAACGATTACACCGCTCAATGGGAAATGTGTGTTTTTTAAAAGTAGTGAACTGGAACACGAAGTATTATTGACCCACCAACCGCGATTGAGTATTACCGGGTGGCTGAAGTGCGATCTTTGAGACTATTTTAGGCAGTCAGGCGCAGGAACTGCGACCGATCCTCTCCTTTTCCCGGACTGCTGAAAGTATCGTTTTCAGCGACGGGACTACCCAGGGAGAGATTGTTAGCATCGATTGCCAATGTGGCGCAAAATAAGGAAAATGTTCGCCAGGAACTTTTGCGCTGGTCGGATTATGGCGCAACAATCAGCGGAAGTTTAGACAGCGTTTTGGCACAGGTGGAAGGTAAATTGACCTATGACAAATATTTCCCGGCGATCAATGGTAGTCTGCGGATACTGGAACAGGGCATTCAGTTCCGCTAGTTATTTAATGCCGATACTATTGGCAGTCAATTAGGCAGGGATTGGATTAAACAGTTGTATTATTTTTAGTATATTATTTTTTGCGTGCACCAACGCAGTTATGTCAACGCGATCATTCAGGTAATATCAATTGTAGACTATTTTTGCAAAGACAATGTCCCCAAAAAAGATTTATTGAAATACGGCACTTTTATCGTCAGTGTAGCCGAAGCACAAAGTGCGGAAGTCGTGGAACAGGCCATCACTTTATTTGCGCTTCCCCCAGGGGGCTCTTCTCTCAAAAAGCAATCGCCTTTATCTATTTCGCTCAATGCCTATACGGGACTTAGTTACGGACGGGAGCGCCTCACCAATGTTTTTACCGTGAAACAGGATGCCAATGTTGGATCGGTGACAGCGCCTGTGGGCCTTGCATTCAATATGAGTATGAAAAAGGCGGGTTGTTTTACTTTATTTACTTCCGTTATAGACGTGGGGGCATTGATGGCTTATCGGTTCAATGACCCGAACAGCAATGATCTGCCTGAACTGAAGCAATATCGTAGCACCGGGCGTTTTTCTAATCTATGGTGCGCCATTTTATTTACCACTTTCAGTGGGTGCAGGCATACAGTCCGGCCCCAATTTGCGGAATATGAACGATCCGATTCAGACCACCCGCGCTATCAGGGGAATCATTTTCGCGAATGTGGATATTCCTATTACCTATTTTTACCATTGAGATTGGGCGCTGTCAAGCAATGGCCAGTCAATAAAAAAACTCCCCGAAAGGTCGATCTTCGGGGAGTTTTTGTTTAAGTACACGTTGCTTAATGACCTCAGAGAGGTCACAGGTTTGTGGCCCTGAATTAATTACACCCTAGATCAATTTTTGACCGGAAGTCATTATTGGGGAAGCAATTGCCCGACATGACCTGTGAAGGGACATAGCGATCAATATTAGGATCGTACAAGCCATTTTTAATGAATTCCACCAGATCCTCTTTCTCTTTTTGAGTCAGATTCAGCGGCTGGAACGACGATGAGATCTGAGATAATGGAACATTGGGATTTTCTGGTACCGCCCTGTCAAAGTAGTCCACTACTTCATCGAGGCTGACTTTGCTGGCACCGTGGAAGTAGAAACCAATATTTTTCAGGTTGTAAAGTTGCGGAATTTTAAATTTGTAATTGTCTTCAGGATTGCCCGTAAAGCCACCGCGCCCGCGGTTGCGTTTGTCATTTGGGCCGGTGCGGAATACCTGATAGCCTGATTCGTATAAATCGCGGACACCAACACCGACATACCGCATATTATTCAGGGCAGGACCCTGGTGGCAGTTCGTACAATTAGCTTTACCAAAAAAGACGAGGGCACCGCGTTTTTGTTGTTTGGTCATGGCATCTTCATTGCCGTTCAGCCACAATTGAAAAGGCGCCTGGTTGGTTAATATAGTGCGGAAATAAGCCGCAATAGCAAAAGCAGCCGTCTTTAAAGTATAACGTTCGCTAACCGGGATATCGGGAAACGCTTTGTCAAAAAATGGTGTGTACCCTAAGGTGTCAGTAATGTTCTTATTGACCATCTGGCGGTGCACTTGTAATGCCCGGAGATTATTCGCTTCCAGACCTTCCAGTCCCAGAAAATTGATTTCGGTTAATGTATCAGCATGCCAGGCGGCTTCGGTACCCACGTTGGTACCATAAGAACCGAATGACCCAGCCCAAAGCGCATTAGTCACGAACGCAAGGTTGTGCATTGTGAGCGGGCGGGCACCCTGGGCATCCACAGAATCACCTGCATAAGCCGGGCTTATTTCACGGCCTTCCCCGTGGTCGCCAAAACCAAAAGCTCCGTCGGCAATACCCTGGAAACGACCAGGTGTAAAACCCATGCTTGGGATGTGGCAGGACGAACAGGAATAAGTGCCTTTGAGGGCGCTGTTGTTGCCCGCAAGGCCAATACCTGTTTCGTAAAAAAGCATTTTACCCAAGGCTACTTTTTCTGCAGTGAGTAGATTTTTGGCATCCTGATTAGGGATTGCGCTTAAATCTGTGCCGCTGGGCATAATATAGTCTTCATAATTTCCTGAACCAGAGGTAGCGCTGATGGCATCTTTTAACTCTTCATCAATACCAGAGATTAAGTTACTGTTGCATGCCCAAACAGACAGCGCAATCAGCATAAATGTAATGAATTTTTTCATAATAAATTAAAATAAAAGTATAGGTGTGATTTAGTTATTAGGGACTTTTTGCGGAGGGTGGCGATCCGGTCAGTCCCGCCAGCCGCAATAAGTCATAAAATGAAGTAATGTTGCCGATGAAATTTTGCTGCAAAAATAGGTCCAGATTTCGTCGTATAATGTTTTGACTTATTAAAAGATGCTTAAAATAGTAGTGTAACAGGTGAAAAACAAGATAATTTACAGGTTTTCAGGGCTGGACTTTATTTTGGGCTGTTTTAACTTATTAAAAAGTCCTTAAAATAGGAAAGCCTCCAGATCAAAATCGAGCTAATATCCGGATTTTTTTGCTAGAAAATTTGAACTTCAGCACTAATGCTCCTCATCTTAGCCAATGACTTTATTCCTTCCAACCCAAAAGAATTTGGAGGCGTACTACCTTTACGCTGTTTTTTTAAAGCATTGAAGATGAAAAAAATATTGACCCTGTTGGTGGCGATTTGCAGTACAGTTACCGGATTTTCTCAAAAAATGGATACAATTAAGGCGCATACGTTGCCCAATATAACAATATCTTCCTGGCGTGCGCCTTTTCAACCCGTTACAAAATTAGCGCCCGTCTATCAGACTTACCTGCTTGCCGGTAAAAACACAGCGGTGATTAACCTGGACCAAACACCCGCCAATATTGCGGAAAAAACAGTTCGCCAGGTATTTGCCAAAATTCCTGGTGCATTTGCCTACGATATGGATGGTTCCGGGAACCAGGTTAATTTGGCACTGCGGGGCCTCGATCCGCACAGAAGCTGGGAAATGAACGTCCGCCAGAACGGCATAATGACCAATTCCGATATATATGGATATCCTGCGAGCCACTACAGCCCGCCGATGGAAGCGATAGAACGGATTGAATTGGTGCGGGGAACCGCTGCCTTGCAGTATGGGGCCGGATTTGGAGGAATGATTAATTACATTACCCGGCAGCCAGACAGCACGAGCGTATTTTCCTTTGAAAATCGAAGCGCGGCGGGATCCTTTGGTTTGTTGAGCACCTATAATGCTATTGGCGGCCACTCCGGGAAAGTAACCTGGAATGCTTATTACTCCCGAAGGTCGTCTGCTGGTTACCGCGACAACAGCCGTTCCGATTACAACGCCCAATTTGGTTCGGTTACGTGGCAGGTTACACCAAGCCTGAGTTTAAGAGGAGAAATGGGTCGGTCTGCTTATGTTTACCAGTTACCCGGGCCGCTCAACGATAGTATGTTCCATGTTGATCCACGCCAGTCGACCCGTAATCGTAATTATTACAGCCCGGACATTACGATTCCATCACTTACCCTCAATTGGGCTGTCGGGCACCATACGCAATTCCAATGGATTGTTTCGCATGTTGGCGGATGGCGCAACAGTGTGATGTTTATTGGCGCTTCAGATAAAATAGATGCGATTAATCCCCAGACCGGGGAATACATTGCCCGGCAGGTCGACATCGACCATTTTAACAGCAGCACCTCCGAGGCCCGGCTTACGCATGCGTATAATGCAGGGAAAATGTCTTCGGTTTTTGCCACAGGAGTCCGGATGATCTCGAACGATCTGAACCGTCGGCAATTGGGCAAAGGCTCTACCGGTACAGATTATGATTTGACACTTAGCGACCCGAATTGGGGCCGTGATCTGCACTATAAAACGAGGAATATTGCGTTTTTTGCTGAGAATCTGTTGAATATTACCCCGTCGTTTTCGGTTTCACCAGGAATAAGGGTCGAATCTGGCAATACCCGAATGGATGGGGTGCTGCGGGTAGCCCCAACCGATGGGTTTCAAACGGATATTGCCCATGAATTTGTACTGTTTGGTGCGACCACACAATTCAAACCTTCTGATAAATGGCGGGTATTTGGTGGGTATTCACAAGCTTACCGACCAGTAGTGCTGGGTGAAATTATTCCAGCCAACAGTCTTGAAAAAATTGACCCCAACCTGAAAGATGCCCACGGGTATAATGCGGAATTGGGCGTGGAAAGCAACCTTTTTGACCGGCGGCTGCAAGTAAATGCCACCCTTTTTCGGGTGGAGTACAATGGGCGCATTGGCAATCAGGCTCAGGAAGGTACCGATGGTCAAACGTATTTTCTTAAAACGAATATTGGTGACAGCCGCACAGACGGGATAGAGTGCTATGCAGAAGGTGCATTGGTGCGCACCGCCACTACTTATATTGCTCTGTTTACCGCTACGGCTTATATGGATGGTGCGTACAGAGCGGGACAATTGGCCATTGGCTCAAAAAATATCGATCTTAAAGGTAAAAAAGTGGAAAGTGTGCCGGCCTGGACCAGCAGAAACGGGTTGCAGGTGTCGTGGAAGCAATGGAATCTTATGGCACAGTATAGTTATGTTGATAAAAGCTATGCTGACCCCATCAATACCGAAAAACCCAATCCAAATGGTACACGAGGGATTGTCCCGGCTTATGGAATATGGGATCTTCATCTGGGCTGTCGGATTAGTAGCAATCTTCGCTTTAACCTGTCCGTAAATAACCTCACCGATAAGCAGTATTTCACCAAACGACCATCGATATACCCGGGTCCGGGTGTATGGTCAAGTGATGGCCGTGGAATTGTGGGGTCGGTAGTATGCAAGTTGGGCAGCTCGAAATTTCCCGGAACAACAGATCATGATAATTAGTGGATTCCCGGAAATAAAGAGATTACATTTTTAATAATTTGTTCTGTAGGTATTTATTGAAGAGAAAATACTACATTTGCCCTATCATCTTTTGCCTTTGAATTAAATGTTTTACTTTTTTAATCCCTAACTCAATTGTGTTGCTCGGGTGGTTCATGAGAAAGTTCAGAAATTTATTGGTTAATTTGAAGCGTACCTGTTATTCAATTGATTGAAAAACAATTCTTTGGGTACTGATAAATTGGATGGTGCGCTATAAGGTGCACGTGGTTTTTTTATGGTAATCCTAAGCTGCATGTTCATTTTTTATCTGTTCAGCATGAGGCTACTTCGACTAATTTTTACGGCGTTTGTATTTTTTTTCACGGTTTTCTTCCTTCACGCACAATGTCCGCCACCGGGTTTTCCACAGCCTGGTAATTCCTGTGCGATGGCACCCATTCTATGTGCCAACCTCGACGGTTACTGTGCCACTATCAATAATACTAATAGCGTGCAGCCGTTTCCGGGATGTCCATCTAATGTATTGAATAATGATGAATGGTTTGCTTTTTTTGCAGGATCAACCACTATCACGATGGTTGTTACCCCGTCTAACTGTTCGCCGGGAAATAATATGGGCCTTCAGGGCGGCATATATCAAGGTTGCGGAGGCCCAATTATGGACACCCAATGCGCCTGCACCACCAACCCATTTACGCTCACGGCGAATAATTTTATTATTGGTCAAATTTACTGGATGGTATTGGATGGCTGTTCCGGAAATGTTTGTGATTATTCGATTGATGTAACCGTTGGCTCAACGGTAGGCGTACCACCAGCCAATCCTGGACCGATTACCGGCCCGGTAAATGTTTGTCAGGGGACCACCACAGGGTATTCCATTGCGCCGGTAGTCGGTGCCACTTCCTATGTATGGACCCTCAATCCGCCGATCGTACCGACTCCGGGAACGGGTAACAGCATCAATATCGCCTGGCCGGCGGGAAATACTACCGGTGCCCAATTGTGTGTTACGGCAAGTAATGCCTGCTATTCGAACCTTACGCCTTCCTGTACTACGATTGACATAATTCCGACGCCAACTGCTACGCTTTCCGGTTCTGGTTTTATGTGTGCAGGTGGTCCTCCAATGCCAGTAGCGTTATCGGTGGCGTTTACAGGGGAAGCACCGTGGAAGTTGATATACACTGTTAATGGTGTAGCCCAACCTCCCATTACCACCAGCGACAATCCTTATGTATTATCGGTTTCAACGGCTGGCACGATCGGTTTGCAAAGTGTAACGACTGTTGCCGGCAACTGCCCGGGTACTGTTTCAGGCTCCGTAAATATTCAGAATATCGTGATTGCACCGACCACGACGGCAGTATCGGCCAATTGTGGTCTTCCAAATGGCAGTATTAACCTTACCCCTGTAGGAGGTACGGCTCCTTATACTTTTTTGTGGTCAAATGGAGCAACTACCGAAGATATAACGGGAATAGTGGGCGGTATGACCTACACCGCGACAGTTACAGCGGCTAATGGTTGTACTGGTACAAGTGCCGTGAATGTGACCAATAATAATATTCCATTTACCGTCAGTGCCAATGTGACAGCCAATACTACTTGTATTGGCGGAAATGGGGCCATTACGCTAACGGTTAATCCTGTTGGAACGTATACTTATGACTGGTCAAACAGCGCTACCACAGCAGGTCAAACCGGGTTGACTCCCGGGCCTTATCAGGTAACAGTAAGCGCTGGAGGCACCTGTACGCAGGTAGTTCCGCTTACTATTCCCGACCAACCCAATGCACCTGTCATTTCGACCACCACAATTCCATCTACCTGTGAATTGCTCAATGGCAGTATCAATGCAAGTGTATCGGGAGGGATTTCTCCGTATACTTATTTATGGTCGACAGGGGCTACCACTCAAAACTTAACAGGTGTGATGGGAGCAAGTTATAGCCTGACGGTAACCGGAGCCAATGGATGTACTACTGCTTCGACCGTTAATTTGAGCAATAACAATCCCCCCATTACGATTACTCCCACAGTTGTGGCGAATACGACCTGCAACGGAGGGAATGGCAGTATTTCATTGGGTATAGCACCACCGGGCTCTTACACCTATACTTGGGGAGGCGGCGAAACAACCGCTTCCTTAACCGGACTTATTCCCGGGCCTTATCAGGTAACGGTGAATGGCGGCGGTTCCTGTACCCAAACCGCCACTATTAACGTCCCCGATAATCCGAATGCACCGGGTGTTACAGCCACGTCTTTCCCAACCACTTGTGAATTGAGTAATGGATCTGTTAATATTTCTGTGTCAGGCGGCGTAACACCCTATATGTTCTTGTGGTCTTCCGGGGCTACTACACAAAATTTGACGATGATTGCTGCGGGTAGCTATGAGGTTACGGTAACAGGAGCCAATGGCTGTACCCGAACGGCTAATGTGACAGTAAATAACAGCAATCCTCCCTTTACCATCACGCCCACCATAGTGGCAAATACCATTTGTAATGGCGGTAACGGCAGTATTGCAATTACCGTTGCGCCACCTAATACTTATACCTATATTTGGTCAACAGGAGGAACTACGACCTCCATTACGGGCCTTATTCCCGGCTCTTATCAGGTGACGGTAAGTGCAGGGGGCGTCTGTACCGCAACTGGCGATTATACTATTCCAAATAATCCCAATACGCCTGTACTGACTTATACCACCGTTCCCAGTACCTGTGACCTGAGCAATGGATCCATTAACCTGTCCGTGAGTGGTGGGGTAACCCCATATTCCTTTTTGTGGTCGACGGGTGCCACTTCGCAGAATATTACGGCTCTACAGGCAGGCGGTTATGATGTGACTGTCACCGGAGCAAATGGCTGTACCAGTGCAACGTCCGTGACGTTGGGGAATGTCAATCCCAATTTTAATGTCAGTACCAATATTGTTGCCAATACGAATTGCAATGGAACAGGGAATGGAGCGGTGTCTCTCACCGTTACGCCACCTCCAGGCCCATACAGCTATATTTGGTTCAATGGCGCTACTACCAATGGATTGTCCGGGTTGTTACCGGGTTCTTATGCGGTAACCGTAAGTGCTGGTGGTTCCTGCACAAAAACACTGGATATAACCATTCCCGACAATCCCAATCCGCCGGTACTAACTTTTGCCGTTACATCTGCAACCTGTGGCCTCAGCAATGGAGCGGTCAATTTGAGTGTTTCAGGCGGCGTAACGCCTTATACTTATATTTGGTCTTCGGGACAAACCTCCCAGGATATTTCCGGCGTCGCACCAAATGATTATTTCGTTACCGTTACCGGCGCAAACGGATGCTCCGATGTAGGCCTCACCACAGTGGGAGACAATCCGGTTAACGTTAATATCGGCGGCAATGTAATCGATAATACTTCCTGTACCAATAATGGCAATGGCAGTATTGCAATGAATTATTCTCCGCTGAGCGCCACCTTCATCTGGTCGAATAATGCCACCACCACCAATCTTACAGGATTGCTGCCGGGGGATTATACCGTAACCGTAAGTGCTGGAGGCAGTTGTACGGAAACAGAGACGTTTACGGTATTTGATGATACTGAAATTCCGGATTTGGTGTTAGGCGTGATGCCTGCTGTCTGCGGATTGCCTAATGGCTCGATTGATTTGTCGGTTTCCGGTGGAATTAGTCCGTACACTTATCACTGGTCAACTAATGCCATTGCCCAGGATATTCTCAACCTGCCCGCTGGCGATTTTTATGTAACCGTTACCTCCGCCACTGGTTGTACCAATATTGCAGTGGCTAATGTTCCCGATAATGATCTGGGGATCACCTTATTCGGTAGTATTTTTGAAAACACATCGTGTTTGTTGCCTAACGGCAATATTTACCTGGATGTATTTCCTCCGGGTTATAACTATGTTTACAAATGGTCAACAGGGTCCATGCAGATTAATCAATCGGGACTTGGAACCGGTTTTTATACCGTTACCGTAACGCTTGGCAGTTGCACCGCCTCAGAGACTTTTGAAATGACCACCGATGCAGTGCCTCCTAATCTTGCAGTCACCGGCAGTGCAGCCACTTGTGGTGTTGCCAATGGCAGTGCTGTGGCTAATGCTACCGGCGGGGTAACACCATATACCTATAAATGGTCGAACAACAACATGACGGCTAATGCAACCAACCTCCTTCCCGGCATTTATAAGGTTACGGTTACCGGCGCAAATGGTTGTAGTACCACCGCTTCAGTGACAATACCCAATAACACCATTACCCTGAATGTTACAGGTGTTATTGTGCCCAATACTTCATGTACTTCAGGCAATGGTGCACTTGATATCTCTGTGATGCCTGCCGGAACTTATACTTATATTTGGTCGAACGGCGCCACTACGCAGGACCTTAATTTATTAACGGAAGGAACCTATACGGTTACCGTTTCTCAGGGTGTTTCCTGTTCGTCGTCGGCCAGTTTTGTGGTTTTGAAAAATACTTCTGATCCTGTTGTTTTGCCTGCCGTGACCGCTGCTATTTGCGGCCAAAGCAACGGCGCTATTGACCTTACCGTAACAGGTGGTTCCACGCCGTATGTTTATCAATGGTCCAATATGGCCGTTTCAGAAGACCTTTCCGGTATTTTGGCGGGTATTTATACCGTAACTGTTACGGCGGCCAATGGCTGTACGGCTACCGAAGTAATGAATGTTGCCAATAACAGTTCCACTTTCAGTTTGTCGGGTACTGCCACTCCTTACTCAAATTGTACAGTAAATAACGGAGCTGTTGATCTGGTGATTACGCCTCCTGGCGCTTACCAGATAGTTTGGTCTAATATGGCTGTGACAGAAGATTTGTCAGGGTTAACGCCGGGTGCGTATACGGTAACGGTTATACAATCAGGTACTTGCAGCGCATCTGCGGCCTTTTTTGTGCTCGATGAGACTACTTATCCAACCTTGTCCCGTTCATTAGTCCCGGAAATTTGTGGACTTTCCAACGCCAGCATTGACCTGTCGGTGACCGGAGGAGCCACACCTTATGTTTTTTCCTGGTCGTCCACACAGATTACGGAAGACCTGACAGGTATTCCTGCGGGCACCTATACAGTCACGGTTACCGGGGCTAATAATTGCACCGCTATGATCGATGCCATTGTACCGAATAATGCGATTGCCTTTACCGTTGATGGTTTGACTATTCCCAACTCCTCCTGTAGTATTATTAATGGCGGCATCGATGTGACCATAACGCCGGCGGGTACCTATACTTATGCATGGTCGAATGCCTCAGCAACGGAAGATCTCACCGCGATTCCGGGAGGAAGTTATACCGTTACGGTAAGTGCAGGAGGCACTTGTACCAATGCTGCTTCTTATATAGTAGACGATATTACCAATTCCCCAACGATCATGGAAACGGTGACTCCGGCACTTTGCGGACATGCAGATGGGGCAGTTAGTCTCAATGTCAGTAGCAGTATTGCCCCTTATACCTTTAAATGGTCGACCAATGCTACCACTCAGGGATTGACCGGGATTGTTGCCGGCAGTTATACTGTGACGGTAACAGGGGCTAATGGCTGTTCCTCTGTTAGACTGATAACTGTTCCCGACAACGCTTATTCCCCTTCGGTAAGTGGTGTGAATGTGCCCAACACCTCTTGCACTGCTCCTAATGGCTCCGTTGCATTAATGGTGACACCTGCTGCAGCCTATACCTTCATTTGGGATGGAGGGCAAACAACTTCCGGAATCAGTGGCCTTTCTAGTGGTTCGTATTCGGTGACCGTAAGTGCGGGTGGGGCCTGCACTTCGATAGCCTCGTTTAGTGTGGTTAATGACACAGAGACACCTATCCTGGCTTCCAATTTGGTAAATGCTCTTTGTTCGAAGCCCACCGGCAGTATCGATCTTACCGTGAGTGGTGCAGTTACGCCATATACTTACCTCTGGTCTACTCTGGCGGTTACAGAAGATATATCAGCCTTGCTTTCAGGCACTTATACGGTTATTGTGACTGCGGCAAATGGATGTACAACGACCGATATGTTTGTGCTGGATAATGATAGCAATAATTTCAATATTGCAGGTGCCGTCACACCCAATACTTCTTGTGTTGCGCCCAACGGGGGGATCAATGTCACCATGCTCCCTGCCGGCAGTTATACTTTTAAGTGGTCGACCAATGCATTAACAGAAGATATTGCAGGGGTGTCGCCAGGGACCTATACTGTAACGGTAACGGATGCTACGGGTTGTGCTATTTCTGAAATATTAATAATTGGCGAGAATATTACTGCGGTAACAGTGAGCGGGACAGCAACCGGAATTTTGTGTTTTGGAAACGCTGCGGGAGCAATTGATGTAACGGTAGCGACCGGAACACCTGCTTATACTTATCAATGGTCGCCTTTGCAACCAGGCAATCCACAGGACTTGACCAATATCCCTGCCGGCAATTACGGATTGACCGTAACGGATACCAAAGGATGTACCAGCGTGATTGCTTTTGCCATAACTCAGCCACAGGCTGCGATCATCATTGACTGCGACCAGGGTAAAACGGTCAGTTTGCCGGGTGCCTCCGATGGGGAAGGTTCGGTGACTGTAAACGGTGGAACTCCACCATATTCCATTGATTGGGCTCCTGGTGCATCTGCGTCAGGTATTCAGCCAGGTATTTTTAAAATAATTAATATGAGCGAAGGGAGTTATGGTGTTACCGTCACAGATGCGAATGGATGTACCACTCAATGTGGGTTTAATATTGGTTTGGTGGATTGTACTACAGAAGTTGGAACAATGTCTTCTGTTGAGTTGTCGGCATGCGGTGCGGCTTGTCTTACCGCTGTATACAATCCAATTGGTCAGGTATTAGATCCTGAGGATGTACTGCAATTTATTTTGCATACTGGCTCCAGTAACACCATTGCCAATGAATTAGCGCGCAATAACCAGCCCCAATTCTGTTTTAACCCTGCAACGATGTCGTATGGTGTTACCTATTATATATCGGCAGTGGCAGGAAATAACGATGGCGCAGGAAATGTACTTTTGACTGATTTTTGTACCGTGGTTTCTTTTGGTTCTCCCATCCTATTTTATGAGAAACCAGACGCCACTGCTGCTCAGCCCGCTGTATTGAATTGTATGCACCAACAGTCCACAATTACCGGTGTTTCCAGTATTCCGGGTGCTGTTTTTCAATGGACGACTACTGGACAGGGGCAGATTTTCGGCAATTCCAACCAGGCTTCCATCGAGGCAGTGGCTGCGGGTACATACCGGCTTATCATTTCGGCCAGTGGTTGTGCTGATACTGTTTCGGTGGTGCTGACTGATTTGACTAATCAACCGAAAGCCATCATTTCAGCCGATCCGACAGATATTCTCGATTGTTCTATTGACCAGATTATCCTTTCTGGTGAAGTGGAAGGGTCATCGAATGCAAGTACGATTTGGTTATCTAATGGGGTGGTATATGCTACGGGGAGTATCGTACCGGTGGATCAACCGGGGATTTACCAGTTTGTAGCATTTGATACATTGTCATTTTGTTCAGATACTGCGCTGATTACCATTAATGAAAATCAGGCATACCCGCCGCTTTTTGTTAACCCTCCTGGTAAAATAACCTGTAATAATCCACAAGTGATGATCTCCGGTGGCTCTCCTTTCACGGGTATTGGTTTCCGGTGGGTGGTGATTAATGCAACGGATACGATGATCATCAGTAATACTTCCACAGCAACGGTATCACAACCCGGTACCTATTACTTAGTTGGATATGACCCTGCTAATACGTGTACTAATATGGAAAGTGTGACTGTAACGGCAGACGTGGCATTACCTGTAGCTGATGCGGGGGGGGGCTTTTTGATTGATTGTTTCGGCGAAACAGTACCGTTGAATGGCAGTGCTGGCGGCGCGGTAAATTTATCCATTATTTGGACTACCCAAAATGGAAATATCCTTTCCGGAGCACAAACTGTTGCGCCATTGATCACATTGCCAGGGACTTATGTTATAAAAGTCATGAATACTGATAATGGTTGTTTCGTTACCGACGAAGTAGTTATTGCTCCTAACTCGCCTGTTGCCACCTTAGATGTGGTGCAGCCTCCTTGTTTTGGCCAGCGTGGGCGAATTGAAGTGACCAGTGTTTCGGGGGGAGCGCCACCGGTACAGTATTCCCTGAATGGTCAGCCATTCACGAC
>JBILHQ010000060.1:0-26443 GCA_044350415.1 Saprospiraceae bacterium
CACACCGCGTTGCCAGTTATTATAATGTACAAAATACTTTTTAAGCAAATCACCGCCTTTGTCCTCCTGGCTACTTTGCCTGTTTTTTTATCCGCGCAATCAGTGGGTGAACTGGAGAAAAAATTGACCACTTCCCAGTCGAAAAGCGAAAAAATGAATATTTGCTATCAGATTGCAGAAAAAACATTAGCCTCCAGTCCGAAAAAAGCCGCCGATTATGCGCATAGGGCCAGCCTACTGGCTTCCGAACTGGGTGAAAAACGAAGAGAAGCGGAATCTATCTACCTGAGCGCCGATGCCTTGTTACGGGCACGAAGTTTGCCGGAAGCAACTGACCGATTTAGTTGGGCATGGAATACTGCGCGGAATTACGGTCTGCGTGATATTGCTATCAATTCGGCCGAAAAACTCCAGGAAATTGCCCGCAAAAAATCCGATCTCCGCGAAGAACTAAAATGGAGTAAAGAAGCCAATACTTATCTTAAAGAAAATACGGGCCGCAGTACATCAGGTGGTGACGCCAATACTAAGCTGTCCACTCAATTGGCCACGCTTGAGGCAGAAAACAATGCACTCAAAGCAAAACTGTCTAACGTCAGTGGACAAAGCCAGCAAATCGAATCCAATTTCCGGCAAACGGAAGCACAACTGAAACAGGAACAGGAAAAAACCATTTCAGAACTGACTAAAAAAGACCAAACCATCACCCAAATCGCACAACAAAAACTACGCTCTGATTCGCTTGTGCGCACCAAAGTCAGGCTGCTGGCCAACCTCACCGCCGATCAAATGATCGATTCAATGATGCTGGCCCAACAGGAAAGATTATTGCAAGTACAACGCACCAGTATTGCAGAAAGCGAGTTGTTGCAGAAAAAAAGTGAAAATATCCGAAACCTGATGGCAGCCACTACTGGTTTTGGCTTAATCCTGTCCGGCTTGTTTTATGCCCGCTATCGCGCTAAACGCCGTACGGCCGACGATCTCAAAGAGAAAAACATACTCATCGAAGAGGAACAACGCAAAAGTGATGCGCTCCTCCTTAATATTCTGCCGCCGGCCATTGCACAGGAATTGAAAAGCAAAAACAAAGTGGCCGCCCGAAAATATGATCAGGCAACCGTCATGTTTCTTGATTTTACTGGCTTCACCCATGTCTCGGAACGCCTTACACCAGAGGCATTAGTCGATGAACTGGACTATTGTTTTTCCAATTTCGACCGCATTATTTCCAAGTACAGGATAGAAAAAATTAAAACCGTTGGCGATGCCTATATCTGCGCCAGTGGTTTGTCGGATATGAATGCCAGCCCTACCGATATGATTAAAGCAGCTTTGGAAATCCAGGATTTTCTGCTCTACCTCAAAGCAGAACGGCAAAGCCGGGCACTCCCCCATTTCGAGGCGCGCTGTGGTATCCATACCGGCCCGGTAGTGGCAGGTGTGGTGGGTGCAAAAAAATTCGCCTACGATATCTGGGGCGATACGGTTAATATCGCGGCCAGGATGGAAGAAGCGTGCGAACCCGGCAAAGTCAATGTCAGCGAAGACACGCATTTATTGGCCAAATATGAATTTGAATGGAAAAACAGGGGTAAAGTAGCCGCCAAGAACAAAGGGATGATGGATATGTTTTATGTGCTGTCGACAAAATCTTATTAATGGCAGTACTCCTGACCCACGGCTATTTTCTGCATGATGACCCTAAAGAACAGGTCATTATGAAACCATATCCTCCATTGGGGATACTCTATCTTGCTGCATGGCTGGACGAAAACGGTATGGAAAATACTGTTTTTGACACTACTTTTTCCACTTTCGAACAGCTCCAGCAGGAAATACTGCGCCGCCGGCCCCATGTAGTGGCCCTGTACACCAACCTGATGACCAAACTCAATGTCATCCGCACGATGCAGTGGGTCCGTTCCCTGCCGGAATTGTCGGAAACATTGATCGTTCTGGGTGGCCCCGATGTAACCCACAATACGCTGGAATACCTGCAATCGGGCGCACACCTGATCGTGATCGGTGAGGGGGAACAAACAATGCTGGAGATTGCACAAGCGGGTTTTTATCCGGAAAAATGGGTCGATATTGCAGGATTGGCCTACCTGCTGCCCGATGGCAGTGTTTTCAAAACGGCCGCCCGCACCAAAATCCGCTCACTCGACGACCTGCCTTTGCCCAGTCGTGAAAAAATAGACCTGCAACTCTACCTCGATGCCTGGAAAAACGCACACGGCCACAGCGCGGTCAGTGTCAGTACACAGCGCGGTTGTCCTTATACCTGTAAATGGTGCAGCACTGCCGTCTACGGACAAAGTTATCGCCGCAGGCCACCGGCAGCGGTGGTGGATGAAATCGAGTGGCTGCAAGCGTGTTACCAATTCGACCTGATCTGGTTTGTGGATGATGTGTTTACCGTAAGCCACAAATGGCTGGAGGAATTCCGGGACGAACTGCACCACAGAAATGTAAAAGTGCAATTCGAATGTATCACCCGCGCCGATCGCCTGACCGACGAAGTGGTACAGGTGCTTCACGATGCCGGATGTTTTCGCGTCTGGATCGGTGCTGAAAGTGGTTCCCAAAAGGTGATCGACGCGATGGATCGCCGGGTGGATGTCCAACAGGTGCGCAGTATGCTCAAAAGTGCTAAAAAAGCGGGGATTGAAACCGGAACGTTTATCATGCTGGGTTATCCGGGCGAGACCGAAGCAGATATCCGCGAAACGATCCATCACCTCCAGGATGCCGACCCCGATCTGTTTACCATCACGGTGGCCTACCCGATCAAAGGAACATCACTGTACAATGAAGTGGAAACGGACATTCATTCCAACCTGGCATGGGATCACCGCACCGACCGCGATCTCGATTTTAAACGCACTTATCCCCGAAAATACTATAATTATGCCGTTCGGTGGACGGTGAATGCTGTTCATTGGGACAAGTCCCGGCGAAAGAACGGAGCGATGGCATTGCCTACGCTGAAGTTTTTGGTGAAGGGTTGGGTGGCGAGAACGGGGATGATTTGGAGTAAGTGGTGAGGCCCGGTAAGCAGTAGGCCATGCTACTTTTACAAATTACCTTCAATCGCTCGATTACAATTACAATATACGTGATTGGCTCACAAGTATTAATGACCCAACTCCGGTAACCTGTGCAACACAAGGGGGCGATAATTTGGCGGATATGTTCAATAGACTTGTTGCGGTGGGAGCGACCGAGCCATGAAATTAGAGGTTTTTGGGCTGATTGAGGCTTATTTTTTCGTTCGTAGCATCGCTACGGACTAAAAAATAGCCGAAAAGCAGCCCAAAAAGATCAATTTTTGGCCGGATGGCCTCCTACTGCAACAACCCTAATCAAACTCAATCATATCCCCCGGCTTAAACGTCTTCCCTTCCGGCTGCTTCGGCTCTTCTTTTTTCGGCGTATCGTGTTTTTTCGGTTCCGCTTTTTTCGGCGTCACCGGTTCCATTTCGCCGAATAGCGTTGGTTGCTGCGCTTCGTGCACTTCAGGCTCTGCCGGCTTGGCTGCTTCGACGACGGGATTCGGAATTTCTTTTATCCCGGTCAATAATTGGTCGCTCAGTTTGTTGCCCACCGCTTTCCAGCCTTTCGGGTCCATAAAATCGCCTAAAGTTAACTCACCGGTCATCGGTTTGCCCTTGAGTTTGATCGTGTATTTAATCCTTGGATTTTCGGCGACCGTGGCAAACAGCAGTTTCGATTTGGGGTGCTCGGTGAGGTACGAGAAGCGCTCTTTTATTTTATTGGTTTCGATCTTGAACCGTTTCACCATGGTCCAGCCTTTCAGTCCGTCGAAATGAACGGCATTGATGACTAAATCGGGACTGAGCCGGCAAAGGTGCAGGATTTCTTTCATCTCAAAACGCTGGTTGACATCGGTGTCGGTGACCTCATAGGAACCATCGTGGTAAAGAATAATAATATGGTCGCCAGTATCGAATTCACCTAATAAATCACCGCGTTCCTGAATATTGAGACGGCCTGTGATGGTATCGAACCAGAATTTTCGGGCACCAATGGTGCTTTTACCGGCTTCTTTTTGTTTGATCTGGCGAATAGGGTACTTCGTCAGGATATTACCCTGTGCATCGCGGCCTTTGATCGCCATTTCACCAAAATCATAGTCGAATACTTTGATTTTAGCAGTTGATCCCGCACTCAATGTCACCGTAATGATTTCACTTTCGCCGTTTGGATTGGCGGTCAGATAGAGGACTTTGGAGCCTTTCCCGGAGCCGCCCACCGGATATTCTTTGTCGCGGGTAATGGCGGTAATATTGAAACGCTTGACCAAAACCCGCCCGGTTGCACCATCGATATAAGCGAGGTTGTAAGTGGTGCGTTCATCATTTTTGTGCCATACCGCCACGTGGATAATGTCTTTGCCCACAAATGTTTTTTCATCGACCCGCACGACTTTCATCACCCCGTCGCGCCGGAAAATGACGATATCGTCGATATCGGAACAATCGCAGACGAAATCATCTTTTTTCAGACCAGTTCCGATAAATCCATCGACGCGGTTGACATAAAGTTTGGCGTTATTGGCCACCACTTCTGCGGCACGTATTTCGTCAAATACAGCGATTTCTGTTTTGCGCTCGCGGCCTTTACCGTATTTGGCTAATAAATTCTCAAAATAAGCAACGGCGTATTCAGTGAGAAATGCCAGGTGATGGAGGGTTTCGAGCAGTTCTTCGTTGAGTTTCGAAATCTCCTCATCGGCTTTAAAGGTATTGAACTTCGATATCCGCTTGATCCGGATTTCTGTCAGCCGCACGATATCTTCCTGGGTGACTTCCCGCAGCAGTTTAATCTTTTTGGTTTCTTTAGCGTAACCGGGGCCGGAAGGCGTAATGACATACTTTTTCAGCCCAATGTCGATGGTTTCAATCACCGCTTCCCAGGTTTCGCACTCCTCGATATCTCGATAGATGCGTTTTTCGATGAAAATTTTCTCCAAAGACGCGAAATGAAGTTTTTCCTCCAGTTCGTTTTTCCTGATCTCCAGCTCCATCCGAAGGAGTTCTTTGGTGTTGCCGGTGGAGATGCGCAACAGTTCATTCACATCGGTGAACAGCGGGCGGTCTTCCGTAATCACACAGCAGTTGGGCGAAATACTCACTTCGCAGTTGGTAAATGCGTACAATGCGTCAATCGTCACATCGGGTGAAACGCCTGCCTGCAGCTCGATTTCAATATCTACTTCGGCAGCTGTTTTGTCGATTACCTTTTTGACCTTGATCTGGCCTTTATCATTGGCCTTCAGGATACTCTCAATCAGGTCGGTGACAAATACCCCGAAAGGCAATTCATATATCTGGAGTGTTTTTTTGTCGATTTCCCGAATACGTGCCCGCACCCGCAACTTACCTCCGCGTCCACCACCATTGTAGTTGGTAATGTCGACCAGTCCACCTGTTGGAAAATCGGGATGGAGATCAGTTTTGCGGCCTTTGAGCACCGCTATACTGCCTTTGATAATTTCAATAAAATTGTGGGGCATCACTTTGGTACTCAAACCAACTGCAATACCTTCCACGCCGTGGGCCAGCAACAACGGGAATTTCATTGGTAAGTTTACCGGCTCCCGCTTACGGCCGTCGTAACTGAGTTGCCAAACGGTGGTATCGTGGTTGAACGCGATATCTAATGCAAACTTGGTAAGGCGTGCCTCGATATAACGCGCAGCAGCAGCAGAGTCGCCGGTGCGATAATCGCCCCAGTTGCCCTGGCAGTCGATCATGAGTTCTTTTTGTCCCATGTGCACCATCGCCTCCCCAATGGCTGCATCACCGTGTGGGTGATATTGCATGGTCTGCCCGATCAGGTTGGCCACCTTGTGGTAGCGCCCGTCATGCTGTTCGAACATGGCATGGAAAATACGGCGCTGAACGGGTTTCAAGCCGTCTTCAATAGCAGGAACAGCCCGCTCCAGAATTACATAAGAGGCATAGTCCAGAAAATAATTCTGGTACATCCCCGAAAGGTTAAGCACATTATCTTCCCCATTTTTGGAAGTGGTGGGCGGCGGCGTGTTATCTTTTTGCTGTTTGGCCATAGTTTTAGAATTAGTCCCAAGTCAGTTAGTCCCAAGTCCGTAGAGTGTACGCCAAGCAGGGCGATTTTTACGAATGGACGCCCTGCGTGGGGTACACTCTACGGACTTGGGACTAACTGGCTTGGGACTATTTTTCACGCAAAAGTAAAGAATTGTTGGATATTTTTAAAAATATTTTGTTTTAAAAAAATGCCGCCAATTAGCAACAAAATATTTTATATTTTACAAGAATGGAGGATAGGGGCTTTGGGTGCTTTGGAGTTGTGCTTTTTCAGCGGACTGAAGTCCGCGCTCCCAGGGCGTTTTATTGGTTAAAGCATCCTACATCTTTCCACCGACGGTCCCGCTGCCTTAGTCCACCCCATTCCCGGTGCTTTTTTTTGAAATGCGTTGGAAAAGCGTGCATCTTTAATCCCATATAAAAATCAGTACCTGTCAGATTTTTTTTGCCGGTCCAACTCGTGATATCATCGGAGCCAATGTACAAATACCCCAACCGTGCAGCAAAACCCATGCGAGGCGATCGGTAGTCACTGAGCACCATTGGTACCGACACCGACCACCATGGATGCTCAAAGCGCGGCACAATGGCCAATGTGCTGGCACCACGCAAAGTGTGTTTGAATAAAGGGATGCGTTGGGTAGCTACCGCGCCAACGTAAAAATAACGGTTCACTGCGTAATCAAACTGCGCCGACAATACCGCAGGCAACCCGATGGTATACCGGTCATTGACCAGTGATGCAGCGGGATCGCCCAACAGGGTGCGACTCACTTCCCGCACCCCTTCTTCAATACTTGAATTTAAGGCATTTTGGATCGTATCGCCTGCCACAATTGACAGAGTATTGAAATCAATGGCGTGTTTTTCAGCATTTTTATTAAAACGGATAAATCCAAAATCAATAATAGATACGCCCGCCCGCCATTGGTAATCTTCCGGATGAGCAGCATTGTCCAGGGGCATGGCCCATGAAAATCCAAGATCAAGCCCAGCGCCGCGGCCATTGACTTTGGGTTTATACTGTTCTGGTTGGTCGGCGTAAAGAATATCGGTCGTAAAGCCATAATCCCAGTTGGCCGAACCAATATTCGACGTGTCGCTCACGATCGGCGAATAATTAAAATTGGCATTGATATTGGCAAATGCACTTTGATATCCGCTCAGGAACTTGGGACTGATACCTGCGGAGAATAAAATATCACCGTCAAAATTGCTGTAGGCATAATGACCGGCAATTTCATTCCAGGCCATTGCCGTTACTTTTGTGGGGTCAATATTGTACGTTTTCCCATACTCGAAATTACTGATCGAATTGTACCGCAGCAGTTCGGGAATGAGGTAACTGGAAAGATGAAATCTTCCGGCAGCACTTATCCCGAAAGTATGCCGGCCATTGAGCCGAAACATAAAACCGGGTCCGGCAATACGGGCTTGTACCAAACCAAAGGCACGACCATTGTTGTAAAAATCGATCGGAATAGCTAAATAAGCATTGGGATCTTCCCACAGGTCGCTGAGTAATTTGATCAGATCCGGATTACGCAATACTTCCGGCACACTGGCATGGAGAATGCGGCCGTAATTTTGGTTGACAAAAAAATCGGCCGCGAACAGACTGACCTCCCAATTGGAAGGGGTAAAGGCGGCAGCGGCAGGGTTAATATCCATCGCATATAAGCCGGCACGGCGCTCGAAGCGCATGCCTAATTGCTCCTGTGCCAGGACGGAAAAACCACAAAGCAGGACTGGAATAAAAAGAAAATTACACATCTTAAACATCATTTCATCAGGAAAAACGTTCTTTGCTCCATCTCATTGCATTCAACAAGTTATGACACTACAGCAACTCTTTGATTTTTTAGGTGAAAACCCCTTGTACATCACTGGTTATTTCATCCTCATTCCATTAGTGGCACTCATGGCCAACTGGGTTTGCAGCGGTGAAGGGCATCTCACACCCTGGAAATATTTGTACTCGGTTTTGATCTTTGCGGCCTGTGTACCGGGCATCTTTTCAGTAGCCCTGAGCGTTTATTTTTTCTTGTTTCAACGGGGTAATATTCTGGGAACGAACATATTAACCCAAGTATTGCCTGTGCTGTCGATGGCTTTTACGATTACGACGATCAGACGCAATGTAGCCCTCGAATACATACCCGGTTCTGAGCGAATTTCCAGTCTGATGCTGCTGATCGGTTCCGTACTGGTACTGATGTACATTATCGACAAAACCCGCATTATCGTTTGGGTCAATGTCCCGGTTGGTTATTTTTTATTAATTTTAATTGGTTTGATATTGGCAATACGGTTTGCCTCCAAAAGGGTGATGGCCTGAGTAATTATGAAAATAAATGTGATTTGGTTTTCTGTTCTGGTGCTTTGTGGGTTTTTGCCGGCTTGTGAATCGGCGATCCAACGGGAAGATGTGGAATATACCCAAGATGATACGCAGGTGGAAATCGGGCGCGACGTGGAAGTGTTGTATTCCGATAGTGCCGTGGTGCGGGTAAGAGTGACTGCCCCTGTGTTGAAAAACTACCTGGACCGGAGCAACCCGCGCCAGGAATTCCCTGAGGGTGTAAAAGTGGAATTTTTAAATATTTTCCAAAAAGTTGACAATACGCTCACTGCCAAAACAGCTGTCCGCTATCAGGAAAAAGGAATGATCATCGCCCGCGACAGTGTGGTGCTGAATACCATAAAAATGGAGCGCTTAGAAACGGAAGAACTCACCTGGGATGAAAAAACGGCTAAAATTCACACGGATAAATTTGTGAAGGTAACCAAACCAGGAGAGGTGATCTACGGCTTTGGCCTCGAAGCCGACCAGGACTTTTCGTACTGGAAAATTCTTGTGCCTAAGGGGCGGATTAAGGCCGATCAGATTGATGAGGCAGCGAAGTAAGACTTTAAAAATTCCACCGCCAGCCGGTAACCATCCAATCCCAGCCCAACAATGGAGCCTTTGCACACCCTGGAAAGGTGCGAATGGTGCCGGAAAGCCTCCCGCGCATAAATATTGCTGATATGCACCTCCACTACCGTCGCAGGTATGGCCGCAATGGCATCTGCCAGTGCGATGGACGTATGGGTATAAGCACCGGCATTGATCATAAAATGACCATTACTAAACCCATGTTGGTGCAGGTAATCGATCAGTGCACCTTCGTGGTTGCTTTGGAAATAATGCAATGTGACGTCGGGAAAACGACGCTGTAATCCTTCAAAATACATTTCAAAGGTTTCATGGCCGTAAATTTCCGGTTCGCGTTTGCCTAGCAAGTTGAGATTGGGGCCGTTGATAATGTGAATGGTCATAATTACAGTATGTTACTGAGCCTGTCAAAGTCCTATTTTACCCTTCCGAGAAACAGCACCTGTTCGGAACCATTGCTCTCCATCCGAAGTTTCAGAGAATCATTGGACTGGTACAATACCTTGAGCATACGTTCTTGGGGGGGTTGACTGGTGGTATCTGTAAAGAATAAATAATTGATGGATGTTTTCCACCTACCCGCTTCCTTATAAAAACCCTGGGAGTGAAATTCGTACCGCATATTGGGATTGATCACCAGCAGAACAGAGTCGATGGCGGTATTCGCGGTATTGCCATTTTCATAAAAAGCGGTTGCCTT
This sequence comes from Saprospiraceae bacterium, assembly GCA_044350415.1. Lineage (GTDB taxonomy): Bacteria > Bacteroidota > Bacteroidia > Chitinophagales > Saprospiraceae > M3007. The sequence continues at coordinate 9,737 of JBILHQ010000060.1, forward strand.
CCAGGTGCCTGCCAGTGTTTGATCGTCGATAGCACAGCCTGCTATAAAAAAAAGGGTTATTCCGAAGAATAAATATTGCCAGTTCATATATACGTCATTTTAGGGGGCAAAAGTAGTTGGATTTTATCCTTCATTTCGCAGAAATGCAGAATTGACACCTAAAAATGAAGTCCTGCACATTTTTCTGCCTTAAATTAACGTTTCTTTGTCGGGCAATTCAATCTAAGAATGATAAATATTTACCGAAAAAAAACATACTGGAAGTGGTATCTGGCAGTAGCAGCAGCTTTGATCGTTTGTATTACCATTTGGTATACAAAGTATTTGGCCGACCGCCTTATGGTGCGGGAACAACAGCAGGCCGAACAGTTTGCTGAAGCACTGCGCAGTATTACAAAAGTGAAACTTAATACAGATGACAGTGGGGACCAAAATTCAAAAACCTGTGATCCTGATCTGGAACTCCACCGGTTGGTCATCGCCCAAAATACTACAGTCCCTGTTGTCCTGCTGGATGAAGGGTGGAATATTCAGGAGTACAGGAATATCGGCGATAATTCCATTACCGAGATGGATACGACCGAAGTACGGAATGCCCTCAACGATATGGTGGCTTACTGGAGCGATACGATCGACGTCTCTGTTCCTCCTTATTTTCACAATTACCTGATTTACTCCCATTCCAACCTGCTGGTATGGTTGCGTTGGTACCCGTTTATTCAACTGTTATTGATCGCTGCTTTTATTGGTTTGGGATATTTAGGCTTCAATGCATCGCGCAGGGCACAGGAAAACCAGGTATGGCTGGGTATGGCCAAGGAAACTGCCCATCAATTGGGAACTCCGATAACAGCTATTATGGGCTGGATCGAGACCCTCCGGGCGGTCAATGAAGAAAATTTGGATTCGCTCGACATGCTCAATGAACTTACCAAAGATGTGTCGCGCCTGGAACTGGTTTCTGAACGATTCTCCAAAATTGGCGCTCAACCCGAACTGATTCCAGAAAATATCTATACCGCGCTCGAACGCAGCCGCAATTACATGCAACGGCGCTCTCCCCGTAAAGTAACCTATTTGTTTCCTAACCCGGAAACTGAAACGCCTGTAGAAGTGAATATCAACGTAAATTTATTCGATTGGGTCATTGAAAACCTTATCCGAAATGCGATTGATGCTATGGATACCGGAGCAGGGCAAATCAGTGCCATTGTTTACAAAGAAGGTGGTAAACTATGCATAGATATTTCTGATACAGGGAAAGGTATCCCTGCAGGAAAGCATAAAACGATTTTCAAACCAGGCTATTCCACCAAAACGCGCGGCTGGGGACTCGGCCTTTCGCTGTCAAAAAGGATCATTGAACAATACCACAATGGCAAAATTTACGTGAAACGTTCGGAGCCGGGCCATGGTTCCACCTTCACTATCCGATTGCCGATAAACAATAAATAACGGCATGAAAAAGGGCAGATTATTCAGCTGGCCAACAGCATCAATCGCTTTGAGTGGATTGGGATTGCTGGTATTAGGGTGTGCTTTTTTCACCCGCTTAGATCTTTTGCGCATCGCTTTTGAACGGGATGAAGGCGGATTTACCTATATCGGACAACAATTGTGGCATGGTGGATTGTTGTACACACAACTACCTGACAATAAACCACCACTGTTATACCTGATTTATGCCGCTTTTGTCGGATTAATTGGCCACATGCCCCTTCATATACACCTTGGTGCAGCCATTTTTCATCTTGCGGCATTGGCTGTCTTTTGGAACTGGCTGAAAATCCGCCATGAATTGCCATATGCCATATTATCCCTGGCCTTGTTTTCACTTTATGCCATCAGCTGGCAGCTGGCAGGTTTTGCAGCACACGCCACACAATTGCTTACCCTGCCTGCGGTAGCGGGATGTTTCTTTTTATGGCAATCTGAGCAAAACAGTGCAATATCCAAAACTGCCCTGGCTGGCCTTTGTTTCGGCCTCGCATTGTGTATTAAACAACAGGCATTTTTTTTGCCTTTGGGCGGATTGATTTTTATTGGCACTGCTATTCGAGAACATAGAATGAAGCATACTCTGGCGCTCATTACGGCTGCTGCACTTCCTTTTGTTGGTTGCCTTTTGTGGTTTGCAGTTCAGGAGAGGTTCTATGATTTTTGGGATAATGTATTTATCCATCCGGCAGAACAAGCGATTGGCTTTACCGAAAAAATACAATTGCTGACGCAGCACCTGGCGATAGTGATGCAGCACTGGTGGCTGGTATGGGCAGTGGCATTTTTAGGATTTGGCGTTGCGTTAAAGTCCGGAACGGAGACTGAAAAGGCTATAGTATGGTTCTTCCTGCTGTCGCTCACCGGTGTTTTTGCGGCTGGTCCATCTTACCCACATTATTTTGTACTTTGTTTGCCTTGGCTGGCTATTGGTTTTACAACAGGCATAAAATGGATAACAACATTTTCGAAATATGCAGGAGTGATAGTCGCCGTTGTTGCCTTAAGTTTACCAGTGGTACTCAAACCTGACTATTGGTTCAAAGATGATGAAAGCAGGATTCAACGAATGGTTTATGGGGTTAATCCATTTCCGGAAATGGAGAGGATCGGAGCATGGCTGCTCCAGCGTAAACATAACCAAGAAGAAAAAATTGCGATACTGGGCTCAGAGCCGGAACTGTATGTTTACAGCCGATCATCCTCACCCTTTCGCCAGATTTATCATTACAGATTACTAGCGAGTACTAAAGGTGCTCAAAAAAGACAGGATGAATATTTAAATGATTGGAATCTACAACAGCCTCATTGGGTAGTGCTTCCCAATGTCAGTTTGGATCGTTTTGCACCAACGGCAGTATTCCAAACGATGATGAAAGACCTTAAAACGAATTACACCGTCGTTGGAATTGTTGATATTTATCCCGATCATACCGATTATAACTTTACCCCAAAATCCACTGACGTCAACAAAAGCCCTTCCTGGGTACTGGTTTTTGAAAAAAAATGAAATATATACCACTCGCCTTATTCGCCCTTTCATTACTGCTTTATGCCAATACGCTGGGGCACGGATTTGTCCTCGACGATGAAGTGGTACTCCGTCAAAATACCTATGTACAACATGGGGTCAGTGATATTGGTAAACTCCTGAAGGAGGACTCCTTTGCCGGTTATCTTAAGAGTAAAGGGGTAAACGGGCAAATCATAACAGGCGGACGATACAGGCCGCTTTCTCTGGTGCTTTTTGCGATAGGTGTTCAATTATTTGGCAATCAAACATTTGTATTTCACTTACTGAATATGTTGCTTTTCGCCTGCTGTACACTGTTCTTTTACAAAGCAGTTCGGGAACTCTCCGGAAAGTTGACATACAGTCTTTCACTTTCATTAGGTGCGGCCCTGCTGTTTGCGGTACATCCGGTACATACAGAAGTGGTGGCCAATATCAAAAGTGCAGATGAACTGTTGTCATTTTTACTGGGAATTCTCGCATTCAGATTGGGAATTGCTGAGTCGTTTTCCTGGAAGAAACAGGTTGTAGCAGCGACGCTAATTTTCTTGTCCTGTTTATCCAAGGAGATCGGTGCGGTTTGGGTGGCATTGATACCCCTGGCGCGCTGGTTGTTGTACAGCGAAAAACAATTCATTGTCCTTCTGAAAACCGGACTTCCTGCATTAGGGGTAATTTTTTATCTGGTATTACGAATCAATGCGACCGGGCTCTCCCCGCAAGGTGCTATGATGCACGATCCGTTGAATAACCCTTTTGTCCATCCGGCGGAAGGGCAATGGATTGCACCTGACCAGCCTGCATCTGATACGATGCCCAATTTAAAACGGCAATGGAAAGGCACGAATGCAGTGCAGGCAACAAGCAGCGAAAAAATGACTACCGTGGCTTATACAATGGGGCGCTATCTGCAGTTGATACTGATGCCCATTCCTTTAACACACGACTATTATCCGAGGCATATTACGATTAAAAACTGGGCCGATCCGATGGTCTGGCTGTCATTAATTGCAGTGGCGGGATTTGTGTTGGATGGCGTAAAACGGTGGCGGCGTAGGTCCCTTTCCGGGTTGGGCTTGATATGGTATTTGATGGCCTTACTACCGGTCTCCAACCTGTTTTTTCCGGTAGGCGTTTTTATGGCCGAACGATTTTTACTGTTGCCATCCGCAGGATTTTGTATAGCAGTGGCGGCATTGTACAGCGAGCGTTTTCCTGTTACACCAACTTGGCGGCAGGTAGTATTAACCGGTATTTTAGCATCTTTGGGTTTCATGACCATCGTTCGCAATATGGTCTGGAAATCAAATGAAACGTTGTTTCGAAGCGATATCGCCTGGTCGCCCGAAAGCGCAAAGCTGGAGTTCAACCTTGCCAATACGTTGATGATAAAAGCCTTGTCGGTCAAGGATTCGGTAACAAGGGTACAGGATATCCGGGAAACAATACCGTATTTTGAAAAGGCGGCAGCACTGCATCCTTTTTATTTTGATGCCTGGCAGGGCGTGGGCGCTTCGCATTTTTTTACAGGAAATTATGAAAAAGCCACCAATGCTTATGCCATTGCAGCAGCGATAAAACCCAATGATCCACTCACCACTCAAAATTTGAATGCTGCAGTCCTGATGTACAAAACAGAAAAAGACAAAAGCAATTCACGTCCCACCGTAAAATAAGCATTATGTCAAATATCCTCATTACTGGAGCAAACGGTCAATTAGGAACCTGTTTCCAGGCATTGGCCGACGGACCACATCACTTTATTTTTACTGGATCATCTGATTTGGACATCAGTGATTATCGCGCGGTAAATCGATTTTTTGCGGCACATGCCATTGATTGGTGTATAAATTGCGCCGCCTACACTGCCGTGGATAAAGCGGAGAGTGAGCCCGTGGCAGCTAAAAAAATTAATGTTACGGGTACCCGTAATCTGGCCAAAGCATGCGCCATGAAGAGTATTCCCTTCATCCATTTTTCAACTGATTACGTCTACCATGGCCATCAAAATGTACCCATTAAAGAGACCGACCCGGTGAGTCCTAAGGGCGTTTATGCCCGCACCAAGCTCAATGGCGAACGTGCTGCTGTAAAAGTTTATCCGGAAGGCACCATGGTTATCCGCACTTCCTGGGTATATGCACCCCATGGCAATAATTTTGTGCATACCATGCTGCGGCTCGGCGCAGAACGCCCTGTATTAAATGTAGTTTTTGATCAGACCGGCACGCCCACGTATGCACCCGATCTTGCAGCAGCCGTATTGCAGGTAATTGCTTTATCGGAAGCAGATATTGTGATAAAAAACAGTATCGCAGGTATTTGGCACTATTCAAACGAAGGAACCACCAGTTGGTACGATTTTGCAACGGCTATTATGGAGATCAAAAATCTGCAATGCAAAGTAATGCCCATTGAAACCAGCCAATATCTTACACCTGCCCGGCGACCACCGTTCAGCGTACTCAATAAAAACAAAATCAAAACTGCTTTCGGGCTGGAAATACCCCATTGGCGGGAAAGTTTGAAACGGTGTTTGGAAATGTAGTCAGTTAGTACCAGGTTATTTTAGTGCCTCGACCACTAGTGGTCTGTAGGGTGCTCCCCAAGCAGGTCGATATTTACAGCGGAAGATATACTTGTGGTCGACTCTATAGACCTGGGACTGGGACTAACAGACTTAAATAAAAAAATAAAAGCCGCATCTCATTTGATGCGGCTTTCAAGCTAATTATAATCCCATGAACATTTTTAGAAAGAGGGGCCTTTTTAAAGGCTACGGTCTTCTGTGACAGAAAACGGTTTTAAAACGATATTGGTTCAAAGCGTATTGCAGAAAAGAGGCGCATTAACATTTGATTCAGATATTGAGCAGCTGTTTATGAAGAAACGGCTGCTCAACACATCTGAAATATGTATAATCCCATGAACATTTTTCCGCGACAATACTTTTACTATCGCTTTTTGATGTTACAAAAGTGAGGAAGTCAAAGTTTCCTGCCAAAGACATTTTTTGGGCATTGTGAATTATTTTTTATAAAAAAATTAACTTAAAAAATTGACTATCAAATAATTATAATAAAAATTTGTGATTTATTTTTCTGAAATTGTTATTTAAAATAATTCAAAAAAAATCACTTTACTTGAAAATTTAACGTTTATCAATATTTAAAGGATATAAAAATGCGAATAGGAATCATTGGAGCGGGTATTGCGGGCATTGCATCTGCTGTCAGATTGGCTGCAAAAGGGCATGATGTTACCGTTTTTGAATCTAATAATTACCCCGGTGGCAAATTGAGTGTCTTCGAACGAGAAGGCTATCGTTTCGATGCAGGACCGTCGCTTTTTACGATGCCGCAATATGTCGACGAAATTTTCAGGGAATGCGGGGAAGATCCCATTGAGCATTTCAGGTACACAAGGGTGGATACTGTTTGTAATTATTTTTGGTCGGATGGCACCCGACTGAATGCATGGGCCGACCCCGAAGAATTTGCAGCCGCCGCCGAAGAAGCGTTGGGTGTGCCTGCCTCAAAAGTGACCGGTTTTTTAAAACGGAGTGCTCAAAAGTATAACCTTGCCGGACGAACTTTTCTGGAAAAGTCGCTCCACCGACTTGATACCTGGCTCCATCCATCAGTAGCGAAAGCAATGCTTTGGCTGCCGTTTTTTGATCTTTTTTCATCGATGCACGAAACACATGTCCGCACCTTTGGGAAGTATCCCAAAATGGTCCAGCTATTCAACCGGTTTGCCACCTACAATGGCTCCAACCCCTACAAAGCGCCTGGTATGCTCACTATTATCCCTCATTTTGAACATAATATCGGTGTCTATTATCCGGAAGGTGGCATGCATACGATTACTACCGCATTATATGAACTTTCTTTGCGAAAAGGGGTGAAATACCAGTTCTCCACACCAGTATCCAATATTGAAACGAATGGCGACAAACTAACGGGACTAAAAACGGTTCATGGAGGTATTCATCACTTCGACCGGGTAGTAAGTAATATGGATGTGTTTTTTACCTATAAAAAGCTATTACCACATCATCCACACCCCGAACGCATCCTGCAGCAACCCAAAAGCACCTCTGCACTAATTTTTTATTGGGGCATTAAAAAAGACTTCCCGGAATTGGGCCTTCACAATATTTTCTTCTCCGACGATTATTTGACTGAATTTGAAACCCTGGCCAAAGGAAGCGTCTCCAATGACCCGACCATCTATATCAATATCACTTCCAAATTAACACCGACCGATGTACCTGCCACAGGTGGTGAAAACTGGTTTGTGATGGTCAATGCGCCCTGCCATCAGGGGCAGGACTGGGAAACGCTTATTCCTCAAATCCGCAGCAACGTTATCCGGAAACTCAGCACGATTTTGGGTGTGCCAATGGAATCCCTTATTGTCTGTGAGGATATACTTGAGCCCCGGGAAATAGAAAGCCGCACCTCCTCCCACCAAGGTGCGCTGTATGGCTACAGTTCCAACAATACCATGGCTGCCTTTATGCGCCACCCCAATTTTTCCAATCGGATCAAAGGCCTTTATTTCGTTGGCGGCAGTGTTCATCCCGGCGGTGGTATACCACTTTGTTTGTTATCGGCGAAGATTATGAGTGAAATGATCCGCGATTAAATCGATTGACGATTGACGATTAATTGCCAATAGCCCATAAAAAAGCCCCGTTTGAAAATCGGAAATCGGCAATCGAATTAATCGTAAATGAAAATAAGTATATTATCTGCAAATCTTTCTACTTTTGCGCCTCTTTTTAACATTTCACATTCATAAATTTAAGATTAACGGATGAGCAACTTAGTTTACATCCTTCCATTATTTGGTATTGTAGGTTTACTTTACATGGTTATCCTGCAAAACTGGGTAGTCAAGCAAGATGCAGGCAATGAAAGAATGCAATTTATTGCTAACAGTATCGCCGATGGCGCGATGGCTTTTCTGAAAGCAGAATACCGCGTTCTTTCTATATTTGTACTCGTCGCCAGCGCATTGCTGGGATGGCTGAGCATGCAGGTTGCCACCAGTCACCCATTAATAGTGGTGGCATTTATTATTGGCGCACTATTTTCTGTATTGGCAGGTTTCATGGGTATGCGTATCGCTACAAAAGCGAACGTCCGCACCACACAGGCAGCACGTACCAGTCTGGCTCAGGCGCTGAAAGTAGCGTTCAACGGCGGTTCTGTCATGGGCTTAGGTGTTGCCGGTTTGGCAGTACTTGGTTTAAGTTCCCTGTTTGCCTTTTTTTACATCAGCTTTATGGGTGGTATTTATGGTGCTGATGGCTTTGAACAAATGACACGGGTACTGGAAGTACTGACGGGCTTCTCCTTAGGGGCTGAATCTATTGCGTTGTTTGCGCGGGTAGGCGGCGGTATTTATACTAAAGCCGCCGACGTAGGTGCCGACCTGGTGGGTAAAGTAGAAGCAGGAATTCCTGAAGATGACCCACGCAACCCTGCCACTATTGCCGACAACGTAGGCGATAATGTGGGAGACGTAGCGGGAATGGGTGCCGACTTATTCGGTTCATATGTTGCTACAGTATTAGCAACAATGGTATTAGGCAATACACTTATACACGATACTGGAGCCGACAAATTCGGTTTTGGTGGTATCGCGCCAATATTACTTCCAATTCTGATTGCTGGTACAGGTATCCTGTTCTCCATAATTGGAATGATGATGGTTCGCATTGGCAAAAACAGCCCGGTTAATACGGATACCGTACAATCAGCATTGAACCGCGGCAACTGGATCAGTATTCTGATTACTGGTGTTGCGTGTTATTTCATGATCACCATGATGTTGCCTGACAACATGACTATGAATTTCTTTGGTCGTGGCACAGAAGTGATCACTAGTATGCGGGTATATGGTGCGGTTATCGTCGGATTGGTGGTAGGTGCGCTTATTTCCATGATTACAGAATACTATACTGGCTTAGGCAAAAAGCCGGTCCTTGCGATTGTTCGCCAATCGGCTACCGGCCACGGCACGAACGTAATCGCTGGTTTAGCGACTGGTATGATGTCTACCTGGATGCCTGTTGTACTGTTTGCAGGCGCCATTTGGAGTGCCTACGAACTTGCTGGTTTCTATGGTGTGGCTATTGCAGCTTCTGCAATGATGGCAACCACTGCGATGCAGTTGGCAATTGATGCATTCGGCCCTATTGCCGACAATGCTGGTGGTATTGCAGAAATGAGCGAATTGCCGAAGGAAGTACGCGAAAACACCGACGTACTTGACTCTGTAGGCAATACAACTGCTGCGATTGGTAAAGGCTTTGCGATTGCCTCAGCGGCATTAACAGCACTGGCTATTTTTGCTGCGTATGTTAACTTTACCGGCATCGACGGTATTAATATTTTCAAAGCGAATGTATTGGCTGCCTTGTTTATTGGCGGTATGATTCCTGTAGTCTTCTCGGCTTTTGCAATGCAAAGCGTAGGTCGCGCAGCAATGGATATGGTCGAAGAAGTACGGCGTCAGTTCCGCGAAATTCCAGGACTGCTGGAGGGTAAAGAAGGTGTTGTTGCAGAATATGGCAAATGTGTGGACATTTCCACCCGCGCTGCACTCCGCGAAATGATGCCTCCCGGCCTGATCACGATCATCACCCCGATTGCAGTAGGCTTCCTGATGGGACCTGAGGCACTCGGTGGATACATGGCGGGTGTTACCGTAAGTGGTGTAATGTGGGCTATTTTCCAGTCGAACGCGGGTGGTGCATGGGACAATGCGAAAAAATCTTTCGAAAAAGGCGTGGATATTAATGGTACCATTTACTACAAGGGGTCTGAGCCACACAAGGCGGCTGTAACCGGCGATACAGTAGGTGATCCATTCAAAGATACCTCTGGTCCATCTATGAATATCCTGATCAAATTATCTTGTTTAGTAGGCTTGGCAATTGCTCCAATTCTTGGCGGTCACGGGACTGCCGGAGGCATGAAACAAGATAAACAGCAGCACGAAATCCAATTGGGATCTTCTGACTTGCCAAAACAGCAGGAAGCAGCGCCGCTTTCTACAGTAAAAGAATAATTCTTTACTAAATTGAAAAAATTTCCAAAAAAATTTGGAAACGACAACAACATTGCTTTACCTTTACGGTACAATTATGAATCATTGCTCGATTCATGAGAAAAGATGATTAATTGTTTTACGTTTTTGCTTTGTATTGGATCACGGTTCTTGATCTAATTAGGAACTTAATTGTAAATTTGTACCTTAACGGTATGTTTATTTAGTATAATCATTCCTGATTCGTCAGGGTTTGAATAAAGAAGTTTTCATTTGGTTTTTTGGGGTTTAGCCGTCGACTGCGCAAGCGTGTCGGCGGCATTTTTTTTATTTAAAATTAATAGTCCCAGGTAGATTGGTCCCAGGTCCGTAACGTGTACCCCAAGCAGGGCATCCTTTCGTAAAAATTGCCCTGCTTGGGGTATACGTTACGGACCTGGGACTAACCGACACTAACCCGACTAAATCTCCCACTTCCGCACCTTCACCCATCTCACCAGCATATACACCACTAATCCGATTGCTCCACCAATCATGGTGAGCAGCAGACAGGGAACGACAAAAATATGCGGGACGTTTTGTTGGTGTGCGTCATGCGATTGCCACACTCCTACCAGCAGGCAGAACGCCAGGTAATTGAGCCAGCCGGTGAGCAGCATGTCGCTACTGCGAAAAAGATTTTTTAATCCTTCAAAACTAAGTAAGTGGCCCCCACTCGCATCTGAAGAGGTAAGGTGTTCGAAAGTAAACCAGGTGCTGGCCAATACCAATATTAAGGCGGCAATAAACGCAAATTGGTCGGTCCATTTCCAGTTAGGAAAGAACATCAATGCCAGCCATGGCGCGAAAATCAGAATGCTGGCGTACCAGTAAAAATTATCAGGAGTTATCATGCACGAATTATTTTTCGTGCAAATGTCGTACTAAGGAACGTGTAAATCATAACTTATCACTTTTGGGTAGATTCTTTTTTGCTCAGATAAGAATCTTTTTGCGCGAATAGTGGGGCTATTTAAGCAAAAAGATAAGACGTATGAGCGGAAAGGAATCAGCCAAAAGTGATAAGTTATGATTTACACGTTCCTTAGTTCAGTATCGAAGGTGCTACCATCTTAAATTCCGGAATTTCAATATCAAATTCCTGTCCATCAGACTGGCGGACCATGGTATAAAAGCCCCGCATTTTCCCGAATTCAGAAAACAGGTTGCAAAAGGACACATAAGTATGCGACGCGCCGGACCGCAATACCGGCTGCAGGCCTACCACGCCCTCGCCTTCCACTTCCCTGACCGTTCCGAAAGAATCAGTGATGAACCATTTGCGGCGCAGCAATTGCACGGTATTCCCGGATCCGTTTTCGATAGAAATTTGATACCCGAAGATAAATTTCAAGCCACGGGGATTGGAATGCTCCGGAAGGTATTGGGCTTCCACCCGCACGGTAATGCCATTAGTGGTACATATTTCCATAAGAGAAAAAATTCATCATTGCTAACGGCGCAATATTACGTAATTTTGCAACCATTAATGGTACCACCAATCGAATATGACGAATTTGGGTTTATTGTGGACGAAACAATACCCGATGAGGAAGGAACGCCTGCCGAACAGGACGAGCCTTCTACACCTGTGGTGCCCATCCGCACCAATTTTCCACCGGAAGGCTCTGACTACCTTGGCGGACGCAGCGATGGCTGGGAATACCGCACTGTATTCGCAGGCGGGCGGCTCGCGGGCTCCTATGAAATGGTCTTACAGTTTTTACATGAACATGGTTACAGTGATGTGCCCGTGCCTGCCGATGCCGATGAGATGAAATTATTCCGCCGGCAGCGCACCCCGCAACTGCAACTATTCCCGGAAAGAGGATACGTGCACAATCCCGTAAAAATATTGTTCCATACCAATCCCAAAATGCGCAACGCACTTATCCTCTGCCTGTATAATGAGGCGGTGGAGGGCCATTTGTTGCGGTTTCACGGGGTGAAACGAAAATGATTTACGATTGACGACTGATTCGATTTACGATCGTCAATTAGTGGAACGTTTTATTGATTTACAGGAGTCATTCCTGAAGAATTACCGGAACACTGCTATTCCCATTGCCTGTAATGAACTTAATCCAATAAAACCCTTTAGGGAGATACTGCACATCCCACGCAATAGTATTGCTGCCCCGCTCAAGTGATACAGATTTTGAAGCCACTGTTTTGCCCAGTAAATCAATCAGTTGTACGCTTGTATTTGAGCAGGCGGTAACCGAATTCACTGAGATATTAAGATTTCCAGCAGATGGATTTGGAGCGATCCGTACTTCCATTTTTTTCGACTGGAATGCTTCACTGATTTTTAATAGTGTAGAGTCAGTACAGGCGCCCCACTCGTGAAAGACGATTAGCACCCCGGGAAGGTCGCGTTTGCCTTGCCCTTCCACCGCAACATCCTCAACATAAAGGTATTCACCCGGAACATTAATATCCTCAAGATTAATCGCCGACTGGCTTCCCATACAAAAGTAATTGGTGGCATCCCACCAATATTGTAAGAGGAATATCTGCGCGTCTTTTGATAATAATGCATTACTTCGGCAAGTAGTTGGCCCTAATACTGTACTGTCATACCTGACAGTTACAGGTGGGTGTTTACATGAAATAATTAAATCCACGTCTTCGGATACCCCACAACTGTCAAATGGAAAATGATCATAGGATACAATTATTTTTTTCAGCATATACTGATTAACATGCACATAATTATCCGAATGGAATGCTCGTATCTCGAAAACACTATCCATCGGCTCCAGAATGGGTGGGCCATCGAATAACGGATCATAAAGAAGTGTGGTTTCTTTATCTCCATTGTACCCAATTATTAGTGTGTCTTTGTTTCCAACAGCATCCTCAAAATATACAGGCATTTCAAATTGAGGATTGGCTACCTGTCCGGTTATGCCCGTGTTAAAGTATAAAAGGAATAAAATTCCTGCGAAAGTCGTTTTCATGGCCCTTATATTTTGGTAATGGTTTTAGAATAAAACACTCCTCTATAAATAGCAGTAAAGGCATACGTGCCCGAAGGAATACCAGAGGCTAAAAACTCTTTTTGATAATCGCCCAAACTCTCATCTGTTTGTGTTTGGAGAGAAAACACTTGGGAGGTCGGCAGATTGGTCAATTGAAATAATATTGGTCCATCTGATGGCAAATGGTAGGACACTCTAATGTAGTCAGTGGCAGGGTTTACTAAATTCATATCAAAGCAACAAGGTACATTGCCTTCACAATCAAGGGTCTTATCGTTTGGACCCACTCGTCGGTCCCAGGACAGCCGCTATTACCCGCGATTAATTTTATCCTGTAGTTTTTATTAGCCTGAAAGGTATAAAATGAGGCTAAATTGATTTTGCCGACCGCTCCATTTTTCCAGCCAGATGTATAATAATTGCCAATACAGTTATCTGGATTTCCATCCTCTGTTTCGCAAATTTCAATCAGGTATTGATTTTCGTTAAATGAACCCTAGCCATTGAGTACTACTGAATAAGGTGTGCAGAGCGTTGCTTTACCTGACGTAAAAAAGAAGGCTTGGGCAGGCATACAACCATTGCAGGAATGAATATACGAATTGCCGTTCCCATTTATCAGGCTGTTATTTATTCTGGCAATCTGGCAGGTCGTAAAAGCATGTTGCCATTGGTTATAGTCCATGCCATTATTAGAAATTTTATCCCAGTCATCACAGGGTTTTCTTGGGCATCCTGGAATGGAAGGATTAAAATCCCAGCAATTTGCATATTGATTGGTATAGCATATACCTGTTTGGGGATCCACTCTGTCATACACAAAACCTTTAGGAGTGTCATTGCACCCATCCTCTTCATTCCAGGTATGGTGAATATTTAAGGTATGGAAAATCTCATGGTTGATGGTACTCCCAGCTGCTGATTTTGACCATTCCCGGCATCCAGGTTTGAGACAAATTTGATATTCATTGATAAAAGTAAACTTGTTAGCATTAGAAAATGAGAATGCATTGCCCGACCAGGAGATATTGGGCCACCACCCCATATAGATATCAAGCACCTGATCACCGTCAATATCATATTTTGGATGGGTCACAGCTTCCGGTGAAACAGTGTAATTATAGGCATCATTGTCTCTATGGAAATAGGTGCTAACCAAAATATACCTGACAGGAACTACTGGTGGCGTTGCCGGATAAAATTCTCCGGGTGTCTTACGCCCCCTGGGTAGCATTATTGGCTAATTCTGCATTTGCGTTTGCAACGATATCCTCTGCCCGGTTGAAGCCATTGTAGGATACACTGCCATTGCCGTCGCCATACTCAGTAAAATTGCCAGGGCCGAAATATATTCGGGTCACAGATGCTCCTGACACACAATCATCCTCAAAAGTACGTTCAATGAATTCCTGTTCACTTAAGAAAAAATGGACGGCTACTCTTACATATTTAATGGTATTGGGGTCAGTACAAATGGGAAGTTGTGCATTGGGTGCAGGTACTGTATTGGTTTCAGGGGCAATACCAGATTCTTCCATCCCGCAACTGAATGGAGTAGTAAGATTTTGAACAGATATTTTTTGAACAGCAAGTAAACTAATCAGCAGAAAAATGGTAAGAATTGAATTAATTGAATGTTTCATGATTAAATAGTTTTGATAAAAAACGATGAGAAAATATTGTAGCAATATTTTATTCCGGGAAACGCTATAGATTTCAAAAGACAGTACTCCTCCTTTTTCGAAGTTGTAATTTTCTTTCAGTTGCAAATAAAAAGGAACCGTGTCAATCGAGTCAATAAAAGTGACTATTATGCAGAATGAACTAACCGTCATGTCGTTTTTAACAACCGTCGTGTAATTTCCGGGAAAATACCAACGGTTACTAAAAACGACATGACGATTAATTTTTGGCGCACAATAATGGCTAAGTGACAAGTTGTTATTCACAGGTTCACAAATCGAATCAATCGTAAATCCTAAATAAAAAGGCCGCTTCCCCGGATGAGAGAAGCGGCCAATAATTTAACGTAACCTTTTTCAAATTCACTAATCCTTCCTATTCATGTATGAGTTTGAGCGAGCGTGTATGCCCGTCTTCGTCTGTAACTGCAATGGCATAGGCACCGCGGGGCAAATCGCCGGTAAACACCGGTTGTGTGCCTTGCTGAAGGCCATTGTACCATGTTTTTCCATCCACACCGACAATACTGATATTGACCTGCTCCTCTAAGTTGTCACCAGAGAGCCGCACCCAGTCTGTCGCTGGATTAGGGAACACCTGCATGGCGATGTCTTGGTGTGCCACTTCGCCAGTCCCAACGGCTGCCTGTGCATTTTCAAACAGCCATTTATAAGCACCCGGGAATTCCCGTTTCCAGAACCATTCGGCTGTTTCGCCATCGGCTGGGGTGCTGACATTGATTTCGTCGAATCCAAAACCTGCAGTTAACATGGCTTCCACCACCTCATCCATATCGTTGGTAACGTATGGGGGCTCCTGACCACCGGCCAGGAAAAATACTTTCACATCGTTTAATTTGCCTGTATTGAGGATATGCTGTACTGTTTTGTCGCCATTGAACCAAAACGCGGGAGAAAAAACACCCGCCTTGGAGAACACCTGCTGAAATTCGATGATGGCATACATAGAAATTAAACCACCCATACTACTGCCCATGATGCCGGTATAGTCGCGGCATGCAAGGGTATTGTAGTTGTTATCAATATAAGGCTTAAGCGTGTTAACGATGAAGTGAATATAATCAATACCTTCGCCACCACCGTATGCAGGATTCACCCAGGGAGAATATTCATCGACCCGGTGAGCAGCCCCATTGTCAATACCTACAATAATACAGCCTGCATCACCGCCCTGGCAAAGCAGGTTCATCGCCTCATCCACTCCCCACTCTCCTGCAAAACTGCTGTTCTCATCAAATAAATTCTGACCATCCTGCATATAAAGAACAGGATACCGTTTGCCCGGTACCATCCCATAATCAGGAGGCAAATACATCCAGATGCGGCGTGTGCGGGATAATTCGGGGATATAAAAGTTGTTGTCGAGAATTTCAACACTGCCATCAACCGGGGTGATATTTCCACCTCCACCAGCAATCACATCCGGCCAGGAGAGAATAACTACTTCAATGGTTTTAGGCTGACCATTGTAAAATACTTTGTGACTTGGCTGTGTAAGACCGGCGATATTACCCTCTACTGTCTCCCAGGTGCCGCGTGTGAATTTAAATTCCACCTGACCAGGAGCGGGATTTATCGTAATAATGTATTTACCACCACCAATCGGCATCATCTCCCGGGCCGGATCTGCCGGATTCCAGTTATTGAAAGTACCCGCAACGTAAATAGCGCTGTTAATCGGTGTATTGGTTGGCACACCCGTAATACGGATGGTCAATTGGGTCCATGCAGTTTGGTATGCTAAAGAAAAAATAGCAACCAACGTATACAAACACCATATTTTCAAATGGCCCTGTGATTGAGAAACATACCTCTGAGAGGTACCTTGCTGGTAAATATGTTTCATCGTGTGAACGTTTTTTGCTTAAGCAGCGCCTAACTGCTGTACGCGTGTTAATAAATGCTTTTC
>JBILHQ010000262.1:0-7677 GCA_044350415.1 Saprospiraceae bacterium
CGCCTGTTGCCACCTTAGATGTGGTGCAGCCTCCTTGTTTTGGCCAGCGTGGGCGAATTGAAGTGACCAGTGTTTCGGGGGGAGCGCCACCGGTACAGTATTCCCTGAATGGTCAGCCATTCACGACTCAGAGTAAATTTCCTAATTTGCCCGGCGGCGAATACCTGCTGTTGATCAAAGACGCGCAGGGATGTTCCACCACCGCTACAGCAACAATTGTAGTACCTGGTATTTTTGATATTGCGGTTATTCCGGAAGCGTTGGTAAAATTAGGTGAAAGTTACCTCATTGAAGTGACGGTGAACGTGTCCCCATCTGAAATAAATCAGATACAATGGACGCCTTCAGAAGGACTGAGCTGCGATTCCTGTCTGACCACCATCGCAACTCCTTTTAATATTACTAAATATGAGGTACGGGCGGTTAATAACAACGGTTGCGAAGACAGGGCAACTATTCTTATTCGGGTGGACAAACGACTGGATATTTATGCCCCCAACATTATTTCGCCCGAAGGTCCGGCACCAAATAATCAATTCACCATTTATACCAATCCTGATATTTACATGAAAATAAAGACATTACAGGTGTATTCCCGTTGGGGTGAAATGGTGTTTAATAAAGCAGATTTTGACCCCAACAATCCGGAATTAGGATGGGATGGAACTTTTGAAGGAAAACCACTGAATCCCGCCGTATTCGTCTGGAAAGCTGTATTAATTGGCCCGGATAGTAAAGAAATTTTGTTGAGTGGCGATGTGACTGTGGAGCGGTAATTTTTTAGTGGGTTAGTCAATTAGTCCCAAGTCCGTAGAGTATACCGCAAGTAGGGCGATTCATCGTCATATTCGCCCTGCTTGCAGTATACTTTACGAATCTGGGTCTAACAGACCTGGGACTAATTCAGTTTTTCCTCCAGCATTTGCTGCGTCGTTTTGGGTTCTGCTTTGCCTTTGGCGAGTTTCATTACTTCGCCCATAAACATACCGATAAGGCCCTTTTTCCCTTTTTGGTACTCCGTTACCTTGTCGGGAAACCGGCTCAGTACTTCTTTTATGATATTTTCCAGGAAATCGGTGTCGGCAGACTGGATTAACTGGAGATTGGTTGCCAGCGTTTCCGGCGATGCTTCGGGCGATTCCATTAATGCAGGAAAAAGGTGCTGATTGGCGGCAGAGGCACTTACTTTTCCGGATTGAATCAAGTCAACAAAATGGAGCCAGGCAGCTGGCGGCACCGGGCAGTCCACCAGTGTTTTTCCTTCCTGCGCCGACCAGGGAAGCAATTTATTGATAACCAGATTCGCCAGACTTTTGGCAGTGACAGGTTCCATATTTTGTGTCAGCGCATCAAACCAGGTGGCCGTGGGGAGATCCTGGGTGATCAGGTGCGCATCGTAATTGCTGAGTTGCAGTACCTCGCTAAACCGGCTGTAAAGTGCAGCGGGTAGGGTAGGCATACTGGCCTTAATTGCTTCGAGGCGTTCATCGGTTAGTATGACGGGAGGGAGATCAGGCTCTGGAAAATACCTGTAATCGTGGGCATCTTCCTTTTCCCGTTGGGGATAAGTGGTCCCGGTAACAGGATCAAAACCACGTGTTTGTTGTTGCACAGTACCGCCATTTTCCAGCAATTGTATTTGTCTTTCTGATTCAAACTCAATAGCTTTTCTGGCAAAGCGCATGGAGTTGATGTTTTTGATCTCGCAGCGTTGTCCGTATGCTTCACCTGTTTTTCGAACAGAAATATTCACGTCACAGCGCATAGAGCCTTCTTCCATATTGCCATCGCTGACATCAATCCAGCGCACCAGCCGCCTGATTTCATCCATGAATGCAGCAGTTTCGGTTGCTGAGCGCAGATCAGGTTCTGTTACAATCTCTAATAATGGAACACCGGACCGGTTGAGATCAATAAGGGTATCGTAAGGATCCTGATCATGTATACTTTTTCCTGCGTCTTCTTCCAGGTGAATATGGTGGATACGTACGGTCCTGTCGCCTACTATTACACTGCCGCCTATACAAATCGGCGATTTATCCTGTGTAATTTGATATCCTTTAGGGAGATCAGGATAAAAATAATTTTTTCGGTCGAAGCTGCTATGCTGATTAATCCGGCATCCAAGTGCTATGCCCAATTTTACGGCGGAATCCACCGCTTTGCTATTCAGTTTGGGTAGGGTTCCTGGATGTGCCAACGAAATGGCACTGATATGGGTATTGGGCGCGGCACCAAAAGTAGTGTCATCGGCACAAAATATTTTTGATGTGGTGTTCAATTGAACATGTACTTCCAGCCCTATTACAGTTTCGTATTGCATATGCTTCTAGTGTTTACTCATTGCTCTGGGTGCAAAAAACGGAAATTCTTTGCGTAGCACCTGCATTTGAAGCAAAACAAATTAAATTCCTCCACATGCACTAATGACAAAAGGCCGCATCTTTCGATACGGCCTGTTCTGTATTCAGGGTTATTCTGGGCGGGTAGTAGATTGTTGGGCGTTTCAAAGGTAATCGTGGTCAACAGGGCGTTTCAAAGGTAATCGTGGTCAACAGGGCGTTTTAAAGGTAAAGTGGCGTAATTGTTGAATAGGTTTTTGGAAAAAAAACACGACATAATTTTGGTTATCCATTCAGTTCTTCAGGTTATTCTTGCAGTTTTTTGCAGACAATGCACTTTTGGGGCGGAGGTGAATTTGGGGGTTTCATTGGAATGGTGATATTCAAAGTACTGGTGAGCGAGTGGTTCAAGTGGGCACTACCTGTCATAGATTTGTCGTTTTTTCAGTTTAATGCCTTGATAATTAATTTTTTATACGTTGTCGGCCTCTCCGTATACTTTAATGCTGCCAGCAATACGACCGACTTTGATATATACCTTATCGAAAGTTCCAAAGGCGTAGCCGGTTACAGCATTTTGGTTGGTATTCGTCTGTGGGGTGGAAGAGTGGGCCGTTACAAACACTTCTCCGCCTTTAATTTTGATCAGGCTTGAAGAGAGGTTACTATGGGTTCCAACTTCCGTGATGCTATTCGGGGCACGGCTTAACACAGTGACATGGTAATCGGCTTCCACCAGAATCCAGGTAACATCCTGGTCCAAAGAGGCTCTTGCTTGTTCAGGGGTTTCATCAACAATGATGATGTAATTTGTTGTGCTGTCTTTGAATACTTTGACCAAAAATGGAGCGATTACCGTTGTTACCGGATACGTGTTTTTAGAAATAGCCATGGTAATATAATTAATTTGCATAAATCGTCAAATTTTCAGAAGATTTTTGGGAATAATGGGTTTTTATGTTGCAAATGTAGGAGGGGGCTACAAGAGGCGAATATAATCTGACGATTATTTTGGGCAAAATTAAAAAGTTTAAAAAATAAATTTATTTTATAAAATATTGAGCTATAATATTTTAAAATGTTAATTATGGCATATTTTAAATGTAATGATACTGTTGCCTTTCAAAGAACTAATTTTGCATTAGAAAAATTGTTTTCAATTAGATTTGAATATCACGCCGGTCACGCTTATCTGGGGTTTGATGTCTCAAATATAATAGGGGAGGATGGCTGTAAGAAAAACAATTATAGTCTATTACCATATCTTTAAAACAAAAATAATAATATAAAAAACTGATAATCAATTAATTATATTATACTATGCGTAATGTTAAAAGTCGGGATAGGGTAAGTAAAAATCCATTTTCTTTGAGCAAATTGTACCGAATAGTGGAAAGTATGACGATTGCACAGAAACGAGCCTTCAAAAGGGATGCAAAATTTTGGGGGGAAAAGGAAAATGGGCTGTCTTATATTGTGCTGTTTGATATCGTGAATCGGTTTTGCGCGAAGGATGAAAAACGGGAAAGCGACCTTCTCGAATTTGTTACGGATAACTCTTCGGCTGTGGTTCGCGCTAACTTGAGCAACAAAGCCAATTACCTATACGATAAAATATTGGAAAGCATGCGGTTTGTTTCCTCCGGGAGCCGCACATTTAAAGAGTTAAACGGATTGATGCAGGATATTCATTTTTTGTACAACAAAAATTTACTGGATGATTGCTTGTTGAAAATAAATGAGGCCAGAGAACTGGCTATTGAAATCGACCAGCCAACTTACCAAATTCAGTTAAACAATCTCGAACACCGTATTTCCCAAACGATCAGTAAGGAAAAGGTCAAATATCATTTTAACGACGAAGGCAACCGAAACAGCGAGCTTTTAGAGGCCATCCGTAAACGAACAGAGCTCATTTCTCTGAGCGATATTTTTCGCCAGCATTCCATGGCCAAAAATAAAATGGAAGATGTTTCAGTGTGTGAACGTGCTCAGCAACTCATTATTGACTATGAAAATGGGATAGAAGGGCTTTCTCCGAGATTGGAGTACCAAATCATTACAACTTGCATTTCTTATTACAGGTATATTTATGCGGTTGGAGAAATCGGTAATAATGTTTTTTCCAATAAAGTGGGCAAGTTGCAGGAGCGAACTATTCAATTGATGAAGACTTTCCCCTCTTTTAAAGAAGATGAATACCCGATTTATCAGTTTGTTATGACCAATTACCTCATTTCATTGCTCATTAAACAAGACCTGGAAACTGTAAAGGTGGAGTTGGTAGATCTGGAAAAAACAGAAGATGAATTGTTCCGGTGCCGCACATTAGCTTACGTAACCTTGCAGTCAATGATCCAGGAGGGGCGGTTTGATGATGCGCATGATTACCTGATTAAACATAAAATTGCTAAAAACCTCCTCACTTACAATGAACAGATCTGGCATTCCCGGCTGCTGACAATGTGGTTCCTTGGGGCATATATTTGTTTGGCCACAGAAGCACACAAAGAATTATTCAGCTGGTCTCAAAGGCTGACAGAAGATATCAACAGTGATCAGCGTCTGGATCTCCGGTATGCCGGATTTTTCCTGAACGCCATTGCTAAATATGAGTTGAATAATCATAAAAACACGGAAGCTTTTGATTCGCTCATCAGAATTTCGCGCCACCTGAAAAAACGAAAAACAACAATTAGTAAGGCCGAAGATCAATGTATTTCGACCATGCGAAAACTTTTCCGGGCTTTTTGGACAAAAATCCGATCAAAAGAAGGTGATACAGAAATGATCAATATTGGAGAGCAATGGAAGTTGGAATGTAAAGAAAACAGCAGTATCCAAGCTTATTTTCTGCCTTTGTCGTGGTTGTTGGCGAAATTAAAAGGAACAGATATAAAGGAAGAAATAAAGTAAAAATAAGCGGATATTTGCCGAAAAGATTATTATTTATGAAAATAGCACTCGCCCAGCTCAACTACCATATCGGCAACTTTGAGGGCAACCTCCAAAAAATGCTCGCTGCCGTAGCAGATGCCCAACAACAACAAGCTGATATTATTGTATTTGGCGAATTGGCCGTATGCGGCTATCCGCCCCGTGATTTTCTCGAATTCGACGATTTTATTCACCGTTGTCAGGCTTCGGTAAGTGCCCTGCAGGCCGTTAGTACGGGTATTGCAATTGTGGTAGGTTCGCCTACCCGCAATCCGGTATTGGCAGGAAAAGACCTCTACAACTCAGCCTATTTTTTGTACGATGGCCAAGTGTTGGGCGTTCAGCACAAAGCACTGTTGCCAACCTACGATATTTTTGATGAATACCGCTATTTTGAACCAGCGACCGAGTTTAAAGTGGTTGAATTTAAAGGCCAACGCATCGCCCTTTCTGTCTGTGAAGATATCTGGAATGTGGGCAATAAAAACCCCTTGTACACCATTTGTCCGCTGGATGAAATGATGCCGCAAAAGCCTGATTTTATCCTCAATATTTCAGCATCTCCATTCGATGCTATGCATGCGGAAATGCGGATTCTTACCATTCGCGCTAATGTGGAACGGTATAAAATTCCGATGTTTTATGCCAATCAATCAGGTGCGCAAACAGATGTCATTTTCGATGGTGGCAGTATTGTGATGTCGCCTGATGGGAAAGTATTTGATGAAATGCCTTATTTTGAAGAAGTACTTAGGGTCTATGATCTGGAAGAGGTGTTACGTGGCGGTATTGACCAGCCTCAACTGAAAGATAAAACACAATTGTTACATGATGCGCTGGTGCTGGGTATTCGTGATTATTTTGGCAAATTAGGTTTCAAAAAAGCAATTTTGGGCCTTTCCGGCGGTATTGACTCCGCTTTGACGGTCGTGCTCGCAGTCCGTGCCCTGGGTGCTCCAAATGTGCGCGTGCTCTTACTGCCCAGCCAGTTCAGCAGCGATCACTCGGTCAATGACGCCCGGCAACTGGCTCAAAACCTGGGTGTTCAATACGATCTCATTTCGATACAGCCTATGTACGAAGCATTTGAAAATGCACTGAAAACCCAGATGTGGGGACAGCCCTTCAATGTCACTGAGGAAAATATCCAAGCCCGTGTACGGGGCACTTTGCTGATGGCCATGAGCAATAAATACGGCAATATTCTCCTCAATACCACCAATAAAAGCGAAATGGCCGTCGGTTACGGCACGCTTTACGGTGATATGTGCGGTGGGATTGCTGTATTGGGCGATGTATATAAAACGGAAGTGTATGATATTTCCAGGTACGTCAATAGAGACGGCGAAGTAATTCCACTCAGTTCTATCGAAAAACCACCCAGTGCCGAACTGCGCCCTGGTCAAAAAGACACCGACTCACTGCCACCTTACGATATGCTGGACAAATTGCTCTATCAATATCTCGAATGCCGCCAGGGCCCAGCCGAACTCATCGCTATGGGTTTCGATGAGGCATTGGTCAAACGGGTACTCCGAATGGTGAATATCAACGAGTTCAAACGGGAACAAGCCGCTCCTGTACTTCGGGTAAGCACCAAGGCATTCGGGATGGGACGGCGGATGCCGATTGTAGGGAAGTATTTGAATTGATTGATGATTGATGAGTGCGGATTGTACCATCAGGTGTTACCTGATTTTCTCGTTCCTCGAAAATCAGGTAACACCTGATGGTACTTCCCATTATCTCCCTACCTTTGCACCATGCCTTTACCTGATTTCAAAAATATCCCTTTTGATCCTTCTTTGCGTCCGGGAGCACGGAACGGACAAGCCTTGCCACCAGCACGTATTTATGAAGGATATTATGCGGGAATTGCTCCATTTTTGGGCGGCCCGTATTCCACCATGTTCGTAACAAAGCCATGGACAATTCGCCAATATGCGGGTTTTTCCACCGCAGCAGCCAGTAATGCTTTTTACCGGCGCAACCTGGCTGCCGGTCAAAAAGGGCTTTCTGTGGCGTTTGATCTGGCGACTCATAGGGGCTACGACAGCGACCATCCCCGGGTGTCGGGCGATGTGGGGAAAGCAGGTGTAGCGATTGATTCTGTGGAAGATATGAAGATTTTGTTCGATCAGATTCCATTGGACGAAATGTCGGTGTCGATGACCATGAATGGAGCGGTGATTCCGGTGATGGCATTTTACATCGTCGCAGCAGAAGAGCAAGGTGTGCCGGTGGAACAATTGTCGGGCACGATCCAAAATGATATTTTGAAAGAGTTCATGGTGCGCAATACCTATATTTATCCGCCTGGTCCGAGTATGCGGATCATCGGGGATATTTTTTCTTATTGTGCCCGTAAAATGCCCAAATTCAATTCGATTTCTATTTC
>JBILHQ010000061.1:0-26404 GCA_044350415.1 Saprospiraceae bacterium
GGCCTCCAGGTTCTGTTTGGGCACAAAGACGGGCTTACTTACGCTGACCAGCGCATTAAAAAAACCGCCGTTGCTCTGTGCCGGGTCATAACCGAAGCCCTGAACGTTGGGCGCAAAGGTCGCTGCGCTGCCCGCCATCACCTTTGGACGCAATGCGGCCCGGATCAACAGGCTATCCTGCCGGTTGAGCGCCGCCTGGTTGCGCAAATCCCGAAAAACCGGGGCGTTTTGCAAGGCAGTCCTGACGTAAAAATCTAAGTTTCGCACTTGCGCATGCAGGTTGGCTACACACAACAAGAGGAATAAAAGGAAATACCGCATGAGGTTACCATTTTGGGGGGGATAAAGTTCCTACTCCTTGCCCCAATTATCCAATTCCTCCCGGCTCCACAATTCCGGGAAAAAGATCCTGCGTTGGTATTGCGGGAGCATGTATTTTTTCCAGTCGCTGCCGCCGGTTGCTTCAGCGGTTTGGCCTTTACTTTCGAGGTATTTTCCAGCGGCGCGGTAATGCGCCATCACCCAGGAAATATTGACCGTATGGTCGTAATGACGCATAGCCTTGACCAAATCGGGGTTTTGGCGGTCTTCGGCGGGCAGTTGCCGGAAACGTGCCCATAGATTTTTTTGGTTATAAGTCTCCATGGTGCGGATAAATTCGGCTTTATAGCGCGCTTCAAACAATTGGATCAGCGTATTTTTTTCACCGGTTTCATGATTTTTCCCTGCAGCCTGCCAGTACAAATGCTCATAAGCGTGTTCGTAAGGCGTATTTCTGTCAATGGTGGCCCGAAAGCGATAATCGATCAGGTTAATCAGATCGGTGGAACAAAATTCAATTTGGCGGTATTGGGCACTTTGAAAGCCGCTGGCGGGCGTGAGCGTATTCCGGAATTTTAGGTATTGTTCGGCTTCCATTCCATCGCCCATGATATCGAATGAATTGGACAGCATATCGAAATACCGGCTGATACGGGCCAGTTTTTCAGTAAAATAGGCTGTGGTAAGATCGGGACAATCTGATACCTGGTTGATTTCCCACAGGATCATTTTAAACAATAACTCATTGATTTGGTGGTACATAATAAACACCATTTCATCAGGGAGCGTAGTGCGCTGGATTTGAAGATGCAGCAGCGCGTCGGTTTGGATATAATCCCAATAAGTGATGGGTTTTGCCCAAACGAGTCCTTCGAGGTGCACATTGGAGTTTTGGCCAATGGCCTGAAATTTTTCATCGATGCGTTGGAGAAGTTCGGGTGGTGGTGGCTGGTGCATAAATCAGTGAAGGCTATTTTGACTTGTTGTGAAGAAAAACCATACGCTGATGATTTTGCCCCCTGCAAAGGTGAGCATTTTTTCATTAGTTGTTACGGTGATCGCCGCAACAGCGCTCCATATAAGGAATGATTTATATCAGCCAAACAGTTGATCATAAATAACCCAGTAGCTAATAAGTGACCAAAATCATTATATTTTTGATCAGTTGTCATTGTAAATATATTGTTTCATTCCGTTACTTTGTCAAAAATTTTTCTATAGTCATGCAACATAATTCCAATAACAACCGAGTGGGTGAAATAATAAAATTATTAAAAACACACACACATCCATTACAAACACCCGCCGATTTAGAGCCGCTGATCAATCGAATTGATGATAGTAAATTCGTTTTACTGGGAGAAGCATCACACGGCACCCATGAATATTATACCTGGCGGACAATAATCACCAAGCGCCTTATCCAAGAAAAAAAATTTTCCTTTATTGCCGTTGAGGGTGACTGGCCCGACTGTTACCGGCTCAATCGCTATGTCAAAGGTTACCCGGATGCGGGACAAAATGCCTTTGAGGTATTGAAAACTTTCCATCGATGGCCTACCTGGATGTGGGCCAATTGGGAGATCGTGGCATTAGCAGAATGGCTGCGGGAATACAATGCCAAACTGCCTTTGGAACAACGGGTTGGTTTTTATGGGTTGGACGTGTACAGCCTGAGCGAATCGCTTGAAGCGATCCTTCAATACATGGAAAAAAAAGACCGCCATGCGTATGAAACAACAGTGAAAGCGGCCAGTTGTATTGAATCGTTTGGTGGTGAAGGTGAAAATTATGCCCGCTCCACTTATTTGATCCCTACCAATTGTGAAAATGAAGTAGTCTCTCTACTTCGGGAAATCAGGAGCAAAATTTCCCAATACAATACTGACCGGGAAACGGTGTTCAACACGGAACAAAATGCGTTGGTTGCGGTGCAGGCAGAAAACTATTACCGGGCAATGGTGCGCGGAGGAGCCGCATCGTGGAATATTCGCGACATGCACATGGTGAATACCCTGAACCGGTTGATGAAATTTCACGGTGATAAAGCCAAAGCCATTGTGTGGGAACATAATACCCATATCGGCGATGCCCGGGCTACTGATATGGCCCGGGAAGGAATGGTGAATGTCGGCGAACTGGTCACGCGGGAACACCACACGCAGGGAGTGGTAAAAGTGGGATTCAGCTCCTTTAGCGGAAAGGTTATTGCGGGTAGGAATTGGGGCGATACTATGCGCACCATGCCCGTACCGGAAGCGCAAAACGGAAGCTGGGACAATGTGTTTCACCTGGCTGGAGCCGACAATAAATTGGTACTGCTGGATGCATTCAAATTCGAACCATTGTTTCAACAGCCCCGAAGCCAAAGGGCCATTGGCGTGGTATATAATCCTGATAATGAAAGACTTGGCAATTATGTTCCAAGTTTGCTGCCCTTCCGGTATGAAGCCATGATTTATTTTGACCAAACAAAACCGCTACATCCACTTCATATCACCCCCGATGGGCTTCAGGTGCCGGAAACTTATCCGTTTGGGGTGTAACAGCGTTCCTAAACGTTAATTATGTTCAAAAAAGGACAACAACAAAAGCATTTTAAATCGATATGGGATACCATGGTCTTCCATCTTATTACTTTTTTCGATACCCAAAAGCCAGAATCCCTGCACCAGTTTCGCCTGCAAATAAAAAAAATGAAATCCCTGTTGTTCTTCATTCCCTACAATACCCAAACCCCAAAAAGATCCCACTATTTTAAGCCTGTCCAATTAATATACCAACATGCCGGCCGGATTCGCAGTGCCCATCTCCACTTATTGGCCTTCCGTCAGTCCACCTCGAAAAATCCGGAACAACAGCAAAAACAGGAACAAATTTATCAAAATGAAACCGCCTTATTTTGCGCCAAACGAAGGGCCTATTTGAAAGTGCTGTATCGAATAAATCAGGTATTCTCCGGCAACTTTGAAGACATTACCCAAAAAACCATTTTAAAACGGTACAAAAAGCAGTTCAAAAAATTAATCCGCCAGTTTGACAAACAACCTATTCGCATGAAAACCTTCCATAAATGCCGAAAAAAAATAAAAAATATGCTGTATTTTTACAATACACTCCCGAAAAAAATGGCCCGTAAGTTACACTTAAATACCCTATACCTGGATCAATTACAAGATGCCATCGGACAATACCACGATGCCGATTTATTTCAAGCCCTGAGAACTGCCCCCAAAAGACAAATTGTCCAAAGTAATAGAAAATACCATAAAATGTATGCTTTGATACGGCAATTCAGGAAGGAATATGCCATTTATTAAACTGTTCCTGAACTGATATGGTCGCCCGTGTCTCCCACGCTTGTGAATTGCTCAGTATTCCCATTTTGGAAGCATTTTTGAAATTTTATTATTCTTTATTGCCACCCTGTCGCTTCCGTTCCCGCACATACCCCAAGTTGATCAAAGATTCAAAGCCAAAATAAGACCTGTAGGCATTGATATGGGAGGCGAGCCCTATTTCCAAACCAAATGGAACCGTGAATGGGAATTCCAGTTTGGCTTTGAGCGAAAGCCCCACAGAACGGCGGTAAATTCTTTCGTATACATAATTGGGAGGACACCCAAAAATATTGCAACCAACGGTATTCGGAACGAAATGGTCAGGAACTTCAGTTTTCACATAAGCAGGACCTGCCTCTACCCCAAAGCGGAGTTGTTTGTAATGGGAAGGGAAATCTTTGACCACCCGTAAAGTGACAGCGGTAATATTGTCATAAAGTTTACTCTTCCCATTACTTGGAAACAATATCCATGACCCGGAACTGTATTCCGGAGGCTTATTTTTGGCATTGGGCGACACCAAACTCCAGGATATTGATCCTCCCCAGCCGCTTCGAGTGATCACTGTTCCTGTAAGTACTCCGCCATTGGAGCTGATAAAACCTATGCCCGCGTATACATAAGTTTTGTTGAAAAGGGAACTGGACCTCGTTTCCCGTGGATGACTGGAATTGGGAGGAGGCATTTCAATTTGGGCTGTCAGCTGAATGCTCATCAGAGTGATCAGCAATAAAAGGTGCAATTTCATAATAATGGATATTTCGCTTTGAATTAAGTACCGATGAAATAATCAATTACCGTGAGTTCGGAGGTAATTACTATTCAGCCTTCCCTTCGAGATTTTTTTGCACGGAGAACTACCGTGAAAAGGGCACGGAGAGGTACGGAAACGTAGCGTATATTTTTACAACTTCAACAATTACGGAACACTCCATTGCTCCCTTGACGTATCCTGTAGCCTGGCCATACCCTGTTTTTGTGAAAGGGAGAGATCTATTTTTTATGATGCGCTTCCACTATCCAGTCCATCAATTCATCATCTATTGCAGACGGCGTCAAAATGTCTACATCATAGAGAAAACGATGAGCCGACATCTGTACCGAATGATGAATACGATCACTTGTTATATTGCGGCTCAGGCTAAAATCCACCCTGATTTTGTCTTTGAATATTTTGACCGCAACGAAGGCGGATGTACTTACAAAATGGATGCAACATTCCAGCGATTCAATTTTGAAAATACCAATTTGTCGTTCGATGGCCTGTTTGAACACATCGTACAATAATCGGCCTGTTACCTTTCCTTTGAAATGCAATTCCAGTGCATAAGGCTTGCACGAATGCGACTGCCCCTGCCGCTCAAACTGACGTCCACATTTAGGACACTGCCAAAGCTGTTTGGTAATATCTTCCGTTTTCATATGTTAACAACATTGCTGTTCCACTGCGAATAACAGGAAAAGAGAAAAAAAAAATGATACCGGGCAGCGGAAGGAGTGATATTGGTCAGGATATCACTTTGCCGGATAGCCACGAATACCTGTCCGAATTAAGGCCGGAAAAGTACGGAAAGCGGCCATCTTATTGCTTCCGATCCCGCACGCAGCATTAAACACCTCTGGCGCAGCATGCACGGCATTGGAGGGAAATATTTCCGATTGAGCCGCCAATTGACCGCTGAGCAGGGTGATCAGCAAAAAAAGGTGCGATTTCATAGTATTTGGATGTATTTTTCTGACACATACCATACATCGACTGAAAGGGGTGTGCTAAATGTCATACTGAGGCTCTAACAGTTGAAAATTAACTAATTGTGGAACAAATACACTTAGGTGTCATTAGCACAGCACGCATAATCAATAAATTACATGCACCAGATCTCCTTGTGCGAAGTATAAAACCTCCTGTACTAATAGCGCAATTTATAGTATCAAAAAGACTGCGAACAATGATATTAGGCAGTGTAAAGTGATGACTTTAGTCATCACTTTACCCGACAATTACTATTTTTTTAATTCCCCCAAAACATCAATATAGTACTACAATATTTTGCATATTTGCATGAAATCAACTTTAATAGTTTATTTTATGCACTTTTTATTTTTCACTCTCCTCGTTTCAACTATGAAAAATATGTTATTTACTTACTTTATTCCAATTGGCATTATTATGATTGGCATCTATTTCTCTTTTTGGACAAGCATATTCAAAGACGAAAGCCAAAATAATATCAAACCCTATAGTTTTGCACGGGCACAGCTCATGTGATGGACACTCATTATTGCAGCAACATTTTCTGCCTATTATGGAGAAAACCATGTCATGATATGATTAAATGACAATAATTCATATATCATCTTACTGGGTATCAGTATCGGAACAGTAACGGCATCCAGGGTGATTGACAATAATGAAATTATCGGCCAGACCAAAAGGTTCCGGGATTATAAACCAGGTCGGAATTTTCTGACAGATATAATTTCTGACAATACCGGAATTAGTGTACACCGGTTTCAAGCGCTGATTTTCAACCTCATTTTTGGTTGTATTTTCATCAATGAATTTTTAACAACCGGCACATTTGCGCAATTTGGGACCACCGAATTAACCTTGATGGGTATCAGTTCTGCCACTTTTGTTGGACTCAAATTCAATGAAAACAGGGAAGAAAAAGATGGGTCAGCAGCAACCAAAAGCAGGAACACAAAAGCAGACCTGCCTAAAAGCCAGCGCCAACCAGCAGCTACACAAGATCCAGTCTAACCCCGGTCAATAATTTCCTGACATTAGATGGCGTTTTTTGGATGCCTGATTGCGACAACAGAGTATTAACACAGGTTAAACTCAGGGCAGCCGCGAAGGCTGCCCTGAACTTGCAATAGACATGGTTAGGTCCAGGCTGCCACGTGAGCTGGCCCGTACGCTTAAGATTGACTGGTTACAGCATACAAGGTCGTAGCACTCGCAACCGATGGATCACCACTGTTATGCGGCGGATTGGGGGCACATTGTATGATCAATTGAATTTGCATGGCTATTGCTGCCCTGCCCACGATTTCAGCAATAGCCAAAGATTTGTCAATACCACCCCCATCATTCTTTAGGGCGGGCGATTCACGATCACCTCAATCCACCACCACCGTCCGCACCCCACTCCCCTGCCCTTCCGACACCCGCACCCAATAAATCCCGGCTGGCCAACCGCTGCACGAGAAATTTTGCAACACTTCGCCTGATTGAAAATCAAGCATTTGGCTGCGGATTTTTTGACCCGTACTGCTGAAAATATCTATAAGGACCATTTTTTGCGGGTTGCCTTGCAGGTGGAGGGTAAAATAGTCGTTGGCGGGATTGGGGAAGAGATCGAAGGTTTTTAAAAATGTAGGGGTGGTGATATCACTGGTAATGGATTGTTCGAAAGTAGAAGCGCCCCCACAGGCGTTGCTTGCCGTAAGTTGTACAAGGTATTCGCCAGCATCAGCAAAGGCATGCTCTGGATTTTCTTCGCTACTGAATTGACCATCACCAAAGTCCCAAAAGAAAGCGGTGGCATCGACGGAGGTATTGGATATCAGGACGGTATTACCCTGTGAAGTGAAGGAGAATCCTACTGCAGGCGAACTGATACCGTCATATTTAAGTATCGTTCCCCCGCCACCTACTGCCCAACCAGTATGCGCATCGGTAAAATAAAGGGCATAAAGCGGAGTAAAGCCCCCAGCCCCACTAAATTGCCAATGTTCCCCGCCATCTGATGTGAACAGGATGGGGCCACCGAATCCGTTCAGCCAGCCTCTTTGGCTGTCGGCAAAAAAAATCGCATTGTATTCAAATAATGGTACAGGTTCCAGCGGCGGTAACCAGGTAATGCCACCATCTGTGGTTTTGAGAACAGTACCTGAACTGCCAACTACCCATCCCTTTTCGCTGTCGATAAAAAAACGTCGTTAAGTGTTGCAGCCGTACCGGAAACCTGCTGCTGCCAGCTTACACCGCCATTGGAGGTATGTCGTATAATACCCGCGTCGCCAACGGCCCAGCCATTTTGATGATCAACAAAATACAGCGCATAAAGAGGGGCGGTAATACCAGATATTTGTTGTTGCCAACTTATACCACCATTGGTTGTCCGGAGTATTACACCAGTGTCGCCAACCGCCCAACCTGTTTGACTGTCAGCAAAGTGTGCCCCCCAAAGCATACGCGTGGTACCCGAACTTTGAGGTTGCCAATTGTTCCCGCTGTCACCGGTTTTTAAAATAGTACCTGCCTGACCGACTATCCAACCTGTCTGGTTATTAACAAAATATACGTCAGTCAGCACCTTTGAACTCCCGGATATTTGGGATTGCCAATCACTTCCACCATCCACTGTTTTAAGTATCACCCCATTATCGCCAACGATCCAGCCAACCTGATTGTCGGTGAAATGTACATCAACAAACGTCGTTAAAGAACCTGATGGAGCTTGTTTTTTCCAGGTCGTTCCGCCGGAGGTGGTTTTCAGTATTTCGCCATCCCCACCAACAGCCCAACCAACATTAGCGCTGGTGAAACAAACAGCATTCAGCCAAATAGTCGTACCGGGAAATTGCTCTTCCCAGCTTGTTCCCCCATTCGAAGTATAGAGCATTGTTCCACCATTCCCCACCACACAACCGGTTTGACTATCGATAAAATGAACACCATTGAGCCAATCATAAGTCCCTGAAGATTGCGAAACCCAGCTCGTGCCACCATCAGCAGTTTTGAAAATTTTACCATACAAGCCTACCACCCACCCTGTTTGGGTATTAGAAAACCAGACATCAGAAAGTATAATTGACGGATTCAAAAATTGCGGCACCCAACTTGTTCCTCCATTGGTAGTTTTGCAAATAATGCCATTCCAACCCACAGCCCACCCCGTCTGATTATTTACAAAATGAACCGCTTCAAGGTCTTGATCTGTGCCGGAGGCTTGCTGCTGCCAGGTCGCACCTCCATCAATTGTGTTCAAAATCAGCCCTCCGTCGCCGACGACCCAACCTGTAACGGCATCAGAGAAGGTGATATCAGAAAGGTTTTGTGTAATCCCGGATACCTGCGCCTGCCAAGTCAACCCACCGTTCGATGTCTTCAGTATTGTACCAAGACCTCCAACAGCCCAACCGTTGGCGATGTCAGTAAAATAAACGGCCAATAAAGACTGGGGCGTACCTGAAGGCTGATTGTTCCAATTTGCCCCGCCATCCGGGGTATGGATAATAGTCCCCGAATAACCAACCGCCCAGGCCGATTGATCGTCCGAAAAAAACACGTCGGTTAAATCATTGGCTTGTGGCAATGGATTTTGCCATTGCCAGCAATAGTCTGTGCCCGGTTGGCTTTGGAGGGTCGGAACAAAAAGAAAAAGCAGTGCGATCAGGTATATGTTTTTCATGGTTGCGATGATTGTGTTAGTGAGATCAATAGTTCGGTGTAAATAGCGGGAAAAGAGAGAAGCGGAAAATGATGGTGGATAGTGAAAGGGGTAATATTGGTTAGGATGACATCGTGACAGGACAGCCGCGAGGGCTGTCCGTACATGGCAATAATGGTAGCAGCAGGACAACCTCCGGGGCTGTCCGTACGTGGCAATATTGGATGATGGGGGCCCGCTTTTTACACGCGGCGTTGGAATGTTTGAATCTTTTACTCTTTTCTTTCATTTCCAACTCGAATCAGGTGCCAATATGATAAAAGTCATTGATGACAAAAGCGTAATAGTCTGAAATTGAGCAATCTAAAAGCAGTCAATTTGAATGACTGATTTTACCTATCTTTAAAACGCACATCGATGAAAAACAGATTATTACTTAGCATTTGCCTCTTTTTCACTGCCGTAACAGGCGTATTCGCTCAAACCGGCACACCACCGGCCCCTGTAGCCGACCTGAAAATCACCTTCACGGGAGGCAAACCATACGCAAGTCCCGGCGAAAAAATGGACCTGGAAGTCAGCGTATTCCAGATCAACGGAAAGCCCATGCAACAAGAAATCAGGGTTGACCTGGTCATTGTTTCAAAGCGGAATTATAAGATGCCAGCGCCCATCGCTGTTTATGCACCTGCATTTTCCGAAGGTGTTTTGCTCGCCGGCGGACGATCATTTTGTACCATACCAGCAACCGGTTTTTCTACCAAAACGCTCGCCGGGAACTTGCCCGCTGATTTACCGCCCGGTAAATACTTTTTGGCAGTAGTAGTAGATGCAGGCAACGCCATCAAGGAATGGGACGAGTACAATAATGTCGATTATTTGGCCATCGAAGTCGCGGGGTCGTCCCTGCAAGCTCCCCCGGTAGTGTTTAAGAATTTTCAGGATGTGCTCCACCAGTTTGAGGTATATATGGCTGGAGCAAGAAAAGGGAAAGGACAGATTTTCATGGCCAATGAAACAGAAAACCTCGTTTATGGTAATGCCTCACCGGTTTATGATCCGAAAGCCATTGCACCCAGTGCTATTGCCTTTTCCCCGACAGAGGAGGTCTACTTTATCGATGCCAATCAATTGGATATTTACCGGTCTGACGGCGATAAAGAAGAAAAGGTTTTTACGCACCAAACTGCTGTAAAAGACATTGCCTTTGACCAGCAGGGCAATCTTTTTTTCAGTGAAGCCACCGGCCCGAATGCCGACGGGATCATTTACAAACTCAATCTGACCTCCAAACGGGCAACCAAGTACCTGACCGTTCCGCGGAGTTCAACAGGCGGTTCCTGGACAGGAGACTTCGCTTTTTCCCCTTCCAATCAACTCTTTGTCAGCAATGGCAACGCTACTTCCGCCTCCTTGTACAAATATGAAAATGGTAAATTCGAACAAGTTTACACCAATCCGAATGGCAATATCAGGGGCTTCTATTTCCTGAATACCCGTGAAATCCTGTTTTCCGACCAGGGAAAATCCTTGTTCTTTTTGCGGAATTTATCTGAAAAATCCCAGGCATTGGAGGTCCAATCGATGGATCAGATAGGAGATGTCTGGCTGTTGAACAAACCGGTAGTGGGCAAGGAGACCATCAATGTGGGTTTTGAAGATGGCAATGATGTGTGGTCCCTCACCACCGTCTATGTGCAAGGTCCCAACCTCTACTGGAGAAGGAAAGAAGAGGGGTATTCCAGTAACCTCAGCGGTACCGGCACTGCCAGATTTACCGATTTATCAAAGGGAAAATACTGGGTAAAAACCGATATCCGCGCTGATTTGGGTTGGGGATTCCGGCCCAAACAACAGGTAGTCAACTGCTCCGGGAAACCGGTGAAAGTGAGTTTTCGAAAACCGGTGTCGGGGAAGGATTAAGGAGGCGGTGATGGGGGCAAATATTGCTGGTACGCCTTGAAGTGGAAACTTTTTAGTGCTCCCACCAGGGATACAGGAGCCTCCACCTTCACGCTCTGACCCAAAGAAGCCAATTTTCGGATAAGATCAATATTGGGAATTAATAACAACCGCACCACTAATTTGTCAGGGGTATCTTCCAGGATATCAAAGGGGTCAAAAAATGGGGTGCTTTGGAAATATTTGCCTTGTATGGCGGTAAACGCCAATACCACCTCCTCTGGCTTTCCATCCGGCGGGACCGTAATGCCATAGATATGTTTCCAGTAAGTATCGGCAGAATATTGCGCGGGTTTATCGTGAAAAAAACCAGTCGCAGTGGGCCGTCCGGCAATTCTTTCCAGCGGAAACACCCGCACAAACAACTCCTCCGGGTCGTGAGAGAACCCACCCACATACCAGCGGCGATCATAGTGGCGCAGGAAATAAGGGTCGAAGACAACAGTTTTAGGTTGGTTGGTGTGGAAGGATTGGTATTGGAAGGTAATCTGGCGGTAATTTTCAATGGCATCCAGAAAAAAACCCAGGTGTTTTGCGCCGTCATAATGCGGTAACGGGTCGAAATAAATGGCTTTTTCCGGTGTTTTATCACTTATCCAGCGGCGGGAAGCCTTATATATTTTATGCAATATACCAGGCAGTTCCTTAAAATTCTTTAGTTGTCCTCCTTTAGCCAGCATTTCCACCGCAATACGGAGGTGCAATATATCTTGCCTGCGCAGCGGGAGGCGATCCACATAATCGAATTCCTCCGTATAGCGCCATCCTTTAAGGCGGTAATCATATTCCAGCGGTGCCTCCAGTTCTTCCCGCATCACCTTTATATCCGTATTGATCTGCCGGAGACTAACGCGCAGTTCCACTGCCAAATCCTCCAGACGGATGACAGCAGTTGCGCTGCTACGCCGGTTCAAAATATCGTTGATACGCTGATACCGCCATTCTGGTTTCTTATCTAATGGCATTTTTGGAACTATTTGTCATTATATAACATCCATTTTTTATTTATTTTTCGAAATATGTTTGGTCCCTACGAAAATGTAATTACATTGCCCCCCTATTCAACCTACCGCCTTCCATACGGTAAGTTTTTTACCGTGTTTTTACCCCGCTGCAAAAATAAGTTTTTAACTCTGAAATAAAACTGCAGAGTGCGAAGATTATATTTGTGGCATGAAAAAACAACAGCAGTCAACCATGCGATTACAACTCCGGCTATCGCCGCCAAAAGAAACAGTACCTTTCAACCATTTGCCTGTGCTTGCGGGCGCATTGCATAAATGGCTGGGTCCCAATGACGAGCACAATGGGCTGTCACTCTATTCTTTTTCCTGGTTACAAGGGGGGGCTTTCACTCCCGCCGGACTGCGCTTCCCTAAAGGTGCAACGTGGCATATCAGCGCCATCGACGATCTGTTTCTGATGCGCAGTATTCAGGGAATCATGCGCGACCCGGATATCCGCTGGGGTATGCGCGTCGAACAGTGCGTCATCGAACCACCCCCACCCTTTCCCGATTCCGGCGAAGTGCGGTTGCTCTGCAGCAGTCCGATCTTTATCAAACGCCGCATCGCCGACGGTACCGACAAACATTACCTGTACTCCGATCCGGAAAGCGATCAGTTGCTGACCGAAACCCTGCAGCACAAACTGCGCGCCGCCGGTCTGGACGACAGTAATATATCCGTGCGTTTCGACCGGGACTACCCGAAAGCCAAAACGCAAAAAATTACTTACCGGAATATTGATAACCGCGCCAGTTTCTGTCCGGTGTTTATCAAGGGTACGCCTGAGCAGTTGGCGTTTGCGTGGACGGTGGGGTTGGGGAATAGTACTGGGGTTGGGTTTGGGGGGGTGTATTGGGCGGATGGGAAGAAAGATAAAACAGCACAAAATGGCGAAAAAAACAACTATAAAGAAAAAGAAGTGGACAGCAATTGAGGAAATCGAGATTCCCAATTTATACCTCACTTTAGACTGGAGTTATCCGGATTTAGCCAAACGGTTTCACTGTTCGGTGGCTGATGTGCGGGCTAAGGTGAAGGAGATGGGGATTAACCAGGATTAAACTAAATTCCATTATGATAAAAGAACTTGTACAATTTACTGAATTACTTGACCCTGATGTATTTAAGTGGAACTTTAAGCCCGCCGAGGGAATTCATCTTTTCGTAGAGTTCCACGAAGGTAATTGGTTGCCACTCATTTATGAGTATTATAATGGGAAAAGTCCTATGAATACGTCGTTAGTTGATGTACTTGAATATCAACAAGCTACAGACTATATTTCAATGAACAAAGTGAAATCATTTGATCCAAAACAAAAGATTCACTCTTGCTCTCCATTTGCTTTAGCGTTTAATTTTAACATCAATAAAGATGTTTTAGATTCGCTAAAAAAAAGAAACCCAACCGACGAGTACTTTGATTTAACAAAAAAACATTTTCGAATTTCTGAAGAAATAAAACCACAAATCAATCTTTATTTTAAAAATTGCAGAGAAATATTTTTAGAAAAAACCGAAGAGAATCTTGAAATTTGGTCAAAAAAATTTGAAGAATACTGCCAGCATCAATTTTTTGAAGACTTTTTGAAAATTGAAATCCAGCAAAAAGATAGAACAGGGAAGGCCACGTTTAAGCCAATCTTGGAAGTATTAGGGGATAAAAGTTATGTTCGATTGTACATAAAAAACATACCATTGGAAAAGTATAAAGAAATTTATGGAAGATATAAGGAAGATAATCTATTTTTAAAGCCCAAGAACACAGAATACAATTATCCAAAAACGTTGAATCCTGAGTTTAGTCTTGGCAATTTTCTTATTAATGATAATGAAAAAATGCCTTTTCTAAGGCATCACTCTGCACCTTTTTTTATAAATTTCAAGCAATCTAAAAAAGAAGTTAAGGCATTATTCCAACTTGAAGAATTATTATGCACAAAGCCAAGTACTTTGCCTAATCCCCTTCCTGTTTTTGTTTACAAGGAAGAGTTGAACAATGAGGTGCTTCTCATCTTCAAAGGTGAAGATGAGAAGAAAAAGGGATATGCTGAAATCCTTAGGGAATTAGCAGAAAAGCATAAGACCGATTTGTCTGACTACTATTTAATAAATTTTGCAAATACAAAAGATGGGTTGGTTCTCAAAGATTTTGACTTTGTACCACTTTTCAAATACTGGTTATTTTCTGACAAAAATAATAACCCTGGTTGGGAAATTATTAATTTATTAAAAGCTCGAAGTGAAAAAGAAATAAAACATTATGCTCCGATCAAATGTATTTTTGATTTTGAAAGGCTGTTAAATGAACATTTTTTTTACATCATTAACCAGAAAACTGGCTTTCATAAACCATTTTTAATTGGGAAATATTTTTCGGAATTAGAGGCAGATAAAGGACATGAACTTCGCGCTGCGGTCCAACACAATCTCCATACATTCCGTTCTGCTATATATGACTTCATATATAAGTCCAGAACATCTGCACTCAATCATCATTTTTGGTATACAGTAGGTATTACAATCATATTAGACGAAATAAAAACTGATCAGCATCCTTATAAAAACGAGTTTCGCATAAAAGAAAAACTTAATTACTGGTTCAGTTTAAATCGTCATTTTGACTCACTAAATTTAAATTTTAATGGTACAGACATGGCTTCACAAATTCCTAATTTACTTGACCGAACGCGCATTGTCGCAAACAATGATTTTGAGCATTTCATCTCTATTAATGAATTTGCTTTTGGTGCAGGGCAAATCATTTATTATCTCTTCTCTAAAAGTGAAGCAGGTGAGAAATCACATGCCATATTAGAGCCTTTTTTACAAAAACAGAATGTCGAGCTACTAAAAGCGGCTATTACTCAAATTATCATCCGCTACAAACACGCAATTGACTTTGGGCACGGCCGATTCGAGCGACTTGCAAAAGAGGTGCTTGGGTTTGAAGACACCGATGTAAACATGCTGAAATACGTGCCGGTATTACTCGCTGGGTACTTTTCAGAAAATATTATTTACGAAAAAAAACAGACCTTATCCAAATAAACCAATCTAAATTTTAACTTTCTAAATTACTTTAGTAATGAGTACATTTTCTAATCGCGTATTTGGTTGCGCAATAATTAAAGCCATAAATTCTAACTATAATGCCGACTTTACTCACCAACCAAGGATGCTGCCTGATGGAGTGGCATATGCAACAGATAAAGCTTTCAAATATTTGATAAAGTTTTATCTTATTCAAAATAGTAAAGATAATAATATATTCTATTTCAAAAGATCAGATAAGGCAATGAACCCACTTGATCTAGCGGCAACTTATTTAGAAGTATTTAAAAAGGAGGTTAAGGATGATGGCAAACAAGTGATTCTTAAAAACTTGCTTTCATGTCTTGATGTTCGGATGTTCGGAGCCACTTTTGCTCCTAAAGGAGCCGGAATTGACAAGAAAAACATTTCAATACATGGTCCGGTACAAATATGTCATGGCATGAACCGTTTTCCGGAGAGTATTATTTTTTCCGAACAAATAATGTCTCCTTTTGCAAATCAAAAGGATAAGAAAAAAGATGATAGTACTGAAAATGATGAGGAGGTCTCTAAAGCAAGTATGACCACCCTCGGCTCTCAATCCAAACTCAGGGAGGGCCACTATGTCCACCATTTTTCAATAAACCCCAAGAATCTTACAACACATATCAATCAGGCAGGCGACGGAGCGCCTACGCTTACAGAAGATGACATTAAGAAACTTAAAGAAGCGATGCGAAGGGGTGCAACAAATTATGACTCAGCAGCAAAAGCAGGAACAGAAAACGAATTTTTACTTTGGGTTCAGTTAAAGCAAGATAGTAATATTGTATTGCCCAATTTTACACCATTAGTAGAAATCCCAAAAGAAAAAACGGCAGATGGAAAAGTAAAAATTAACCTTACCAAAATCAAGACGTTACTAAATCGAGAAGGGATAAAAGGCAATATTGAAAAGGTAGAATACTATTTCAACCCCGATACTACGAGTGTAGAAGGAACTGATGAAGGCTGGTGGGAAAAACATGAAACTTTATAAACAACCTTAAAACCAATTATTTATGCAAAAGGTCATTTCCTTTGATCTGCATGCCCCATTTGCTGTTTTTAAAAAACCAGACATCAATAAGAGCCTCTACGTTACTTATAATATGCTCCACCGGCCAGCCTTAATGGGTATCCTCGGCGCAATAATAGGACTAGACGGATTTCAGGTAAACGAGCAGATGCCAGATTATTACGAAAAACTCAGAAACCTGCGGATTGGTATTGAACCACTAGAATCCGATAAAGGTAATTTCACAAAAACGATAATTACTTATAATAACTCGGTTGGCTACGCTTCAAAAGAAGAAGGGGGTATGTTGCAAGTTACTGAGCAAACACTTTGGTTGCCAGAAAAACGGGAAACACTTGAGGATGGAACTGAAAGATTAGTTTACCCTGGATTCAGGTGTTATCTTATGCTCAATATGGC
Organism: Saprospiraceae bacterium; assembly: GCA_044350415.1. Classification (GTDB taxonomy): domain Bacteria; phylum Bacteroidota; class Bacteroidia; order Chitinophagales; family Saprospiraceae; genus M3007. The sequence continues at coordinate 16,544 of JBILHQ010000061.1, forward strand.
AGATCAATACCAAGCCCGATTATATGAGAACATACTTACCGGACAGGCAGAGTTTTTACCTTATTTGGGTAAAAACGAATGTAGTGCCTGGTGGAATTGGACAGATGAAGAAAACTCTGTACAAGAATATAATTGTCAATGTTTTTTGAATGAATATGATTTTCAAGTAACAAGTATTTTCATCAAAGAACGTGCAGTACGCGAAGAAGAAGCTAAATCAAAATTCAGTTTCGGTAATATTCAGGCAGGACGATTCATATACTTTGAACGCTTGCCTATTGGTTACGACGAACGGCTTTTTCAATATGCTTTCGCAGATTTTGCCTGGACGAATTTGAAACTTGGTAAGGACAGTACTGTGCCAGACCTATTCAATCTTATATCTCCGGACGGTATGAGTAGAATTGTGCAATTATTTAACTATGAAACCGTACTCCCTGAAATAAAAAATGAAAAGTCTGAATGAAATCTTTGAAAGTGCTCCAAATATTGCGGATTTATTGCCTGATCACGCCAATTACCTTGCACATTTGCCGCATGAAAAATTAATTGGCATTGTAAATCCGGAGTTGCTAGCAGAACATGTCAGTTTGGTCTGTCAGCAGGCTAAGAAGTTGTTGAATGTAAATGGATATGAGGAAGTTTTTAATCGACTGATTATGGGCTTACTTGCTGATACACACTTTACAGAAAACAGAAAAATCTATTTGGGAAACTGGGTTAAAAAGCTATTTGTTAACGCAATTGTTTTCCATGATTTTGGAAAGGTAAACCCCTGTTTTCAAACACGTAGAATGAAGAATCCGATAGCTGAATGGAAAAATCCTTTTGAACCTCAACACGGACACTCATTTCCCGGTACTTGGCTCTACATAGGTTATTCCTCTAAAGAAATATTCGAGAGTACGGATATGGAAGATGACGACGAACGACTTCTTCTTGTTATGCTGACTTTGATTTTCTCTTACTCCATTCTCAGGCACCACAATAATAATCTTAATGAACCATTTACTAAAATTCTTGAACTCGATTTTCCGGGAAAATGGAGTTCACTTCATCAATATGCTGAGAAATATAATTTCAAATTTGATGATGAAAATATTACTAATTTACTAAAACTATCACCGGAAGATTTTGAACGTGAAATTTCAACTGTATTTAGTTCCCTGATATCACAGAATGAGTTTCCTCTCTTTGCGCTTCTCCGGCTTAATTTTTCGATACTTACAGCATCGGATTACATTGCAACTGGCGATTATACCTATCAAAGCAATGTTGAAGATTGGGGTGTTTTGACCACCGAAAAACGAGAAATGACTATTGCTGCTGCTCGAGAAAAACTAAGTTACAATGCCAAAGCGTACGAGCTTTTTGAATCAGGGAATTATAATTTCCAACACCCAACTGATCCCAGTGGCTTTAATTTAAATACGCTCCGAACGGAAATGGCGGTTGAGTTGCTTTGCTCTATTAATAATCATCACAGTAAGCGACTTTTTTACCTTGAAGCTCCCACAGGCGGTGGGAAAACAAATCTTTCAATGTTGGCAGTTGCAGAATTGTTACAAAAAAACCCGGAAATAAACAAAATTTTTTATGTCTTTCCATTTACTACACTAATTACCCAAACACATAAAAGTATTAAAGAAACGCTTGATTTGGATGATGATGACATCGCATTGATGCATAGTAGAGCCGGTTTTCAAACATTGAGCGATTTTAAACGGTTTGCTCAATCAGAAGAAAAAGATGCAGAAAGCACACAAGATGGTATTTATGGAAATGAAAAACGTGATTTTATCCAAAATCAGTTCGTATTATATCCGTTTGTCTTGATAACACACATCCGTTTTTTTGACATCCTGAAATCAAACCGCAAAGAAGATATTTATTTAATGCATCGGCTAGCTAACTCAATCATAGTTCTTGATGAGCTGCAATCATACAATCCTGCAATTTGGGATAAAATGCTATACTTGCTTGATCAGTATGGACATTATTTTAATATTCGTTTTGTCTTAATGTCTGCCACACTGCCCCGATTGGATGCAATTGAATCTGTGAAAAAAGCATCTGGTAAATTGCCCAAAATTGAAGATTTACTTCCTGATGCCAAAAGATATTTTGTAAATCCAAATTTTAAAGGGCGAGTCGTTTTCAAATTTGATTTGCTTGGTGCAGGAGGCAAAGATGAGATTACACAAAATGAGTTAGCAGTAACAGTATTAGAAAAGTCACGCGCCCGTTCAGAGCAAAATGAGGGAAGGGTGTTTACTATTGTAGAGTTTATTTTTAAAAAATCTGCTACGGGTTTTAAAGCAATTATGGATGCCACAATGTTTTTTGATGAGGTATTTGTACTTTCTGGCACCATTTTAGAAAATAGACGCCGCGAAATCATTTATTTTTTGAAAAAAAATCGCAAAACACCTGAATTAAAAATATTACTTATTACAACTCAGGTTGTTGAAGCAGGTGTAGACATTGACATGGACCTGGGCTTTAAAAATATTTCATTGATCGACTCAGATGAACAACTTGCTGGACGAGTAAATAGGAATGTAGATAAGAGGAATTGCGAAGTTTTTCTTTTTAAAATGGACGATCCAACTACTTTGTATTCAAAAGATCTAAGATACAAAGTTACCACAGAACTCGATCCAAATTTTCATGCTGAAATATTAGATTGCAAAAATTTTGGCAGGTTATATGCAGAAGTTTTTGCTAAAATCGACAAAGATAACAGCCGACAATTCGTTGAAGGTTTTAAAACTAAATATGTTCCGGCAATTCGAAAGTTAGATTACCCAACAGTACACAAAGATTTCAAACTAATTGATCAAGAAACACTTTCAGTATTTGTGCCTGTTAGACTACCACTAGAAATTATAAATGAATCTGGACAACTTGAAGTATTTTTCTCAATAACCGAGCTACAATTTTTAGAAAATGGCAACGCCTTTTCAGTCAAAAATAAAGAAGTGGACGGTGAAAAAGTTTGGCGCCTTTATTTAGATATGTTTAAGAGGAAAAACACCGATTTTATTCGAAAAAAAGTAGGACAGAAAACGATGCAGGGCATACTCTCCAAATTCACCTTCTCCCTCTTTTCCAGCCCTCAAAATCGCGAACGCCTGGTATTCTTCAGTAATCCGGAAATGAGTTTTGAAAACTACTTTTATTTAAGCCGGCATACGGAGGTTTATTCGGTAGAAAGCGGATTAGATGAAGAGATCCTAAAAAATCCAAGTCCACTTATTTAGGACACGGATTGCTTAAGACTACGCCATCTCCATAATTTTTAATCCTTTGCAAGATATTATATTTTTTCTAAAATCCCCCCAATCCACTCCCTCAACTCCGGCAAATTATTCACTATAATATCCCAAACGATTCGTTCATCCACGCCAAAATATTGGTGTATAGCAAAATTGCGAAAAGCTACCATCCTGGCCCAGGGTATTTCCGAATGCAATACCCTCAGTTCACCAGAGATATGATTAGAAGCCTCGCCAATAATTTCCAACTGGCGGCAGCAGGCATCAAACATCATCCGATTGGTAGAGAACATTTCAAAGTCAGCACCTTTGGTATAGGTAACAATCGAATTCATTGCCTCCCAAATGTGCATCAGCCGGGCATCATCACCCAATTCACCGCGCATAAATCAGTTCTTTTTCAAGGTTAATCACGGGGAGAATATACTTAGAAACGCCACGTGCCGAAACGAGGTCGACCTTGTGGGAGAGCAATTGTTCCAGGTCAAGTTGCATTTGGATGAATTCCATCCCAACGGGTTTGGAATAATCCAGCTCCACCAATAAATCAATATCACTCGCACTATCTGCCTCTCCCCGCACGAAAGAGCCAAACAAGTACGCTTTCAATACCGGTTGGGTAGTAAAATAATCACTGATCATGCGGAGTTGAGTGTCGGACAATTTCATAGGTAACGTTAATTATGGTAGCACAAAGTTATACCTTTTGATACAAAACACAACGCATTATACAATAATTACCACAATCTATGGCCATGCATATCAACGCCACCCTCATCAACCTTTACCACGTGTGCCAGCGCGAACTCTGGCTCCACGCCAACGGCATCCGCATGGAGCACAACTCCGATGTGGTGTACGAAGGCAAACAGATCGGCGAAAACACTTATACGGACCGGGCAGACAAAAACCGGGAAGTGGACCTGGAACTGCCGGGTGGTCGCGGAGCGATAAAAATTGACTTCTTCGATGCCGTCACTAAAACGGTGCATGAAACGAAAAGAAGTGACAAGGCCGAAACCGCCCATATCGCACAGGTCAAGTTTTATCTCTGGGCGTTGGAGCAATGCGGTATTGAAGGTGCTACCGGCATTATCGAGTACCCGCGTCTGCGCACCCGCGAGACAGTGACGCTCTCCGAAGCCGACCGGCAGGAGGTGCAGCGCTGGATGACCACTATTGAAAAAATTGTGGAACAAGACATTTGTCCGCCAGTATTGAATAAACCCATCTGCAGGAGTTGCTCCTATTATGATTACTGTTATGTGGATGATGAGTAATCCTGAATACCCGGGCGAACGACTTTTTACAACCCAAGCATCACCATCCTGATACATTTATCAACCATGCGCAAATCCTATTACCTCTTCAATCCCGGCCGCCTGAGCCGCGTGGACAATACCCTCAAATTTATCCCCGTCGACGAACATGGACAGGAAGGGCAACCCCGGTATATTCCAGTAGAAACGGCATCCGACCTGTTTGTTTTCGGTGCTTTGGATGCGAATTCAGCCCTATACAATTTCCTCGGTAAAAACCAGACCGCCGTTCATTTTTTCGATTATTATGAGCATTATACCGGTTCGTTTATGCCCAAAGAGTATTTGTTGGCCGGACAATTGCAGGTCAAACAAACCGCGTCTTATGCCGACAAAAAGAAACGACTAGCCATTGCCCGGCTCATTCTCGATGGCGCTTCGTTCAATATGCTCAAAGTGCTGCGTTACTACCACAACCGCGACAAAGACCTGTCGGAACAAATCGGACTGATCGAGACCTACCGGAAAAACTTTGACCAAACCAGCAGTGTTTCGGAACTCATGGGGTTGGAAGGCAATACCCGGCAGGTATATTACAGTGCTTTCGATATCATTATTAACGACTTCAATATGAGCGGACGAAGTAAAAGACCGCCCCAGAATGAAGTTAATGCGCTGATATCGCTAGGTAATATGATGTGCTACACCGCTTGTCTGGGCCAGATTTACCATACCCAGCTCAACCCCACCATCAGTTACCTGCACGAGCCGGGGGCACGGCGGTTCTCGTTGGCCCTCGATCTGGCGGAGATTTTCAAGCCCTTGCTCGTGGACCGCCTGGTATTTTCCATGCTGAACAAACGCGAAATACAAGCCACAGACTTCCGGCAGGATCTGAACCGGTATTGCCTGAAAGACAGTGGAAAAAAGACTTTTGTCCGTGCCTGGGATACACGGCTTGGCGAAACTATCCAGCACCGGTCACTGAAGCGTTCGGTGAGTTACAAGCACCTGATCCGCTTGGAGTGTTATAAATTAGTCAAGCACCTGCTGGGCGATGGCGACTATAAACCTTTTAAAATTTACTGGTAATGTACGTAATATTGGTGTACGACATGGGCGAAAAACGCGTAGGCAAGATGCTCAAACTTTGCCGCCGCTACCTGAACTGGATACAGAATTCTGTGCTGGAAGGCGAAATCACAGAAGTGCGGTTGCAGGAACTGCTGTTGGAGGCGAAGGACTTTATTGTCCCGGCAGAAGACAGTATAATTATTTTTAAAAGCAGGAATGCAAGGTGGTTAGACAAGCAAATCATCGGCAAGGAACGGATGTCAACGGATAATTTTTTGTAGTTGAAGTTGTCGATCTGTCCGGAATGTAACTAACTTTACGGGTCAGTGGCAGGAAAAATCATCTAATTCATTGATCATCAATGGTCGTCGTTCCGCTTATCATTTCTGGTTACTGTTGGTCGACGACTTATCCAGGCAAAAAAACAGATAAAGCGAGTTTTTTAGTGCTGAAAATGATTGAATTATATATTTTGAATCGACGGCTTTTAATCGTACCAGAATGGAATTGAAACATCCGACATTAATCGCTTACAAGGCAAATTAGACCTTTTAATCGTACCAGAATGGAATTGAAACGTGTTTAATTATAGGGGTATTTAATTGCGTACGCGCTTTTAATCGTACCAGAATGGAATTGAAACGACATTTTGTTTGTGCAAAGATAAATACCAGAATTTCTTTTAATCGTACCAGAATGGAATTGAAACAGTGTTTGTTTGCGTTCGTTTGTCCGATCTGCATCCTTTTAATCGTACCAGAATGGAATTGAAACCCGGCAAACAATACGCGAATATCAGCACTGCCAAACTTTTAATCGTACCAGAATGGAATTGAAACTCGCCTGCGCCTTGTACCTCTTTGCGATACTTCTCCTTTTAATCGTACCAGAATGGAATTGAAACGTCGGAGCCGCGTTATACGGAGCAAAGGAATTGCCCGCTTTTAATCGTACCAGAATGGAATTGAAACATAGTTTTAACCAACTTAGGGAATCTAATACTGTCATCTTTTAATCGTACCAGAATGGAATTGAAACTCGAGGCACTGGCGCAGGCTGGCGTATCAATGTACGCTTTTAATCGTACCAGAATGGAATTGAAACCAACGGGCGAAGCCGAAAACCCGAACCAGAGTAAGCTTTTAATCGTACCAGAATGGAATTGAAACGGGCTGATCGGAATGAGCAAAGTTTCATGAGCCGCCACTTTTAATCGTACCAGAATGGAATTGAAACGTAGAATATCCATAGCAGGAGCGGCCACGACAGGCGCTTTTAATCGTACCAGAATGGAATTGAAACAAAATTGCGGCTAACTGAGTGCCTACTAAAAGCACTGCTTTTAATCGTACCAGAATGGAATTGAAACGGAGGATGGCGACCCGGACGGTAACCACATCTTTGCTTTTAATCGTACCAGAATGGAATTGAAACATATTTAAAAAGTTGCGCCTACTCTGGTTCGGGTTCTTTTAATCGTACCAGAATGGAATTGAAACTTTGAATAAAATTTTGTGCCGTTTGAAGCCCAGATGCTTTTAATCGTACCAGAATGGAATTGAAACAGCCAAGGTAAGCGCAACTGTTTACCCGGCACATGCGGCTTTTAATCGTACCAGAATGGAATTGAAACCGACGATGATAAAACCGGAACTGCGGCAACGCCTGCTTTTAATCGTACCAGAATGGAATTGAAACTAAGTTTAAAAGATAAAAAAGTAAATTAATGTTAGGCTTTTAATCGTACCAGAATGGAATTGAAACGGGTAGAGGATATTAAGGTATCTTATTCCTGCTTTCTTTTAATCGTACCAGAATGGAATTGAAACATTGCTACATTGGTATCGCTTGCTACTAATTCGAACTTTTAATCGTACCAGAATGGAATTGAAACAGAACGAGGGGCGAAGAGGGGGGCGAAGAGGGGGGCTTTTAATCGTACCAGAATGGAATTGAAACTCCATAAACTTACCATGTAAGCCGGTTAGGTATCCTTTTAATCGTACCAGAATGGAATTGAAACAGGAATTCGTCTTTTGCAAGTGCAGCAGCGGCAACTTTCTTTTAATCGTACCAGAATGGAATTGAAACAAGATGTATGCAGGGTTGGAAGATTAACGGACTGCTACTTTTAATCGTACCAGAATGGAATTGAAACATAATACGGCGACCGATCAGCACAGCGACGAACTGGCTTTTAATCGTACCAGAATGGAATTGAAACTCAATATACATTTTCGCTGTTACTGCATTAGCCCCGCCTTTTAATCGTACCAGAATGGAATTGAAACAATTTGTGGCGGCCGACATACCAGAGGCAAACACCTTTTAATCGTACCAGAATGGAATTGAAACTTCTTTAAATTGATCGAAAAAAATAAAGGTCTAAACGCTTTTAATCGTACCAGAATGGAATTGAAACAAAATTGCAGCTAACTGAGTGCCTACTAAAAGCACTGCTTTTAATCGTACCAGAATGGAATTGAAACTTTTCGGTAGCAGTGCCTTTATCTGTGTATTTGCTTCTTTTAATCGTACCAGAATGGAATTGAAACGCGCTAATATTAAAGCGGTCACCCGGTAAACACTCACTTTTAATCGTACCAGAATGGAATTGAAACACACAAAAGCAGGGTGCATCCGGGTTGGGACTTGAACTTTTAATCGTACCAGAATAGAATTGAAACACTGGAAAAGTTGATATTGGCATTTGTTTTAACTCTCTTTTAATCGTACCAGAATGGAATTGAAACTAAAGAGCGTTTTTGTAGTTCAAAAATTGCAGCTAACTTTTAATCGTACCAGAATGGAATTGAAACATTTTTTAGTGAAAAAGCAAGCAAATATAAAACAACACTTTTAATCGTACCAGAATGGAATTGAAACTTTAGAAATATGCGCCTTTGGGCGTGGGCGGGTGCCACTTTTAATCGTACCAGAATGGAATTGAAACTGGCCTATGGCGCTTGTAAGAGTTGCACCCTCTGCGCTTTTAATCGTACCAGAATGGAATTGAAACCGATCAAATACCAGCACAATGAACGATCTGCAAAAAGCTTTTAATCGTACCAGAATGGAATTGAAACGGCGCAAACAAACTGCTTGCATCCCGTAAGAGCGACGCTTTTAATCGTACCAGAATGGAATTGAAACGCGTTCCGAGATTTTGCAAATGGCACAAAATGCGACTTTTAATCGTACCAGAATGGAATTGAAACCTTGTACCTGCTTTGGAAACAAGACCCGGAAGGCTTCTTTTAATCGTACCAGAATGGAATTGAAACAGTCCAGCCTGATAAACGGCAATTTTGTGCGGGATACTTTTAATCGTACCAGAATGGAATTGAAACTTCCAGACGTTAATCACCTCCGTGTCGGGCATAATTCTTTTAATCGTACCAGAATGGAATTGAAACGTATTTTTATTCTCACATGGCAGATAATTTGAGAATAAACTTTTAATCGTACCAGAATGGAATTGAAACAACGCCAGTATGAATTTGCAGTCGAAAAATGTGGCCTTTTAATCGTACCAGAATGGAATTGAAACTTGTTGGTATGCTTTTTGTTTTGTTATTGTAAAGGATCTTTTAATCGTACCAGAATGGAATTGAAACATGACTTATAACTTGTATCTTTAATAAACTCATCAATTCTTTTAATCGTACCAGAATGGAATTGAAACCAATTTAAATTAAAAAAACATGACAGCAAAAGAATTCTTTTAATCGTACCAGAATGGAATTGAAACAAGCAAAAAAAGAAAAAAGAGAATACACAGAGCAGCTTTTAATCGTACCAGAATGGAATTGAAACAGTTCCGCATCTGAGAGCTTGGAAAAGTCGGGAGTACTTTTAATCGTACCAGAATGGAATTGAAACTTTTCGCGATCGCTTTAGGCAATTGATCTACCCGCCTTTTAATCGTACCAGAATGGAATTGAAACTTTTGCAAAATTTGTGGGCGGTGGTGAGCCGCCCGACTTTTAATCGTACCAGAATGGAATTGAAACTTTTTTCGGGCGGTATTTCTTGGGTTCCAATTGTTCTTTTAATCGTACCAGAATGGAATTGAAACACCGCACCACGTACAATGTCGTCCAGTTGTTCGCCTGCTTTTAATCTGGACTTCCTCACTATAGTGGACACCGAGATAAGGTTAAGCAGCGAGTTTTGAATTTTTCTCATAGAAGGCTTCCCAGGGGCTCATTCCGTCCAGAGATGAATGAATTCTGCGAGTGTTGTACCAA
>JBILHQ010000062.1:0-26356 GCA_044350415.1 Saprospiraceae bacterium
TCGGGGTCAATCCGGAGGTGTTTTTCAGTGACCGCTGAAGACTGACAATACGTGGCCGACATCAAAATCTGTTTCACTAAGCGTTTAACATCCCATTGATGCTCCATAAAATCAACGGCGAGCCAGTCCAGTAATTCCGGGTGCGTTGGCAAATTGCCCTGCATACCAAAATCACCAGCCGTTTTAACCAATCCGGTTCCAAAAATTTCCTGCCATATTTGATTGACAAATACCCGAGCTGTTAATGGATTTTCTTTTGAGACTGTCCATTGCGCCAATCCAAGGCGGTTTCGCGTAAATTTGGTGGTATCAAACGGCAAAACAGCGGCCAAAGCAGCGGGTTGCACGATTTCACCATGCTTATCATAGGCGCCGCGATTCAGAATATACGTCGAACGGGCGGTATCCATTTCCCCCATGACGGAGACTGTTAATGCACCAGTATCGCGTTGATTGATAAAGGTCAGGATATCTTTAACTTCCTTTTCAGAAAGCGTCAGGACAGGCATTTTAGCTGGCCTAGAGATACTTACATCACCTTCATAACCTATTTCTTTGGAAGTATTGAAAAAGCCAAACATCTGGTAATAATCCTTTTGAGAGATTGGATCATACTTATGGTCGTGGCATTGGGCACATTCTGCGGTGAGCGCCAACATACCCTTGGTATAGGTTTTAACTTTGTCGAGTACATATTCCACGCGGTATTCTTCGGGAATTACGCCGCCCTCTTCGGTGTATTTGTGGTTGCGCAAAAAAGCCGTCGCCAGAATTTGTTCTTTCGTGGCGTTGGGCAACAAATCGCCTGCCAATTGCCAGGTGACGAATTGATCGTATGGCAAGTTTTTATTAAACGCGTGAATCACCCAATCGCGGTAAGGCCATTGTGTGCGGACATTGTCGTCCTGGTAACCATAGCTATCGGAATACCTGGCGATATCCAACCAGAACATACCCATTTTTTCGCCATATTGTGGGGTGGCCAGTAACCGGTCAATGGCTTTTTCGTAAGCATTTTCGCTGTTATCATTGGCAAATACGTCCATTTCTGATTCGCTTGGCAGCAATCCAGTCAGGTCCATCGTAATCCGCTTGAGCAAATAATCTTTCCCTGCCTCCTCGTTATGTTCCAGTCCTTTTTCCGTCATTTTAGCCTGGACAAAGTAATCAATTTCGTTTTTTACCCATTTTTTGTCGTCCACTTCCGGCAAATCCGCTTTCACTGGTGCCATCAATGCCCAATGTTTTTCATAAACGGCCCCCTGTTTAATCCATTTTTCAAAAATAGCAACCTCTTGTTCCGTCATAACACCGAGGTGGGAGTCCGGAGTTGGCATTTGATAATCAGGATCCTGGGAGCTGATCCGTTTCATTAATTCAGATGCTTCTGGTTTGCCCGGCACAATTGCAAATGCCCCTTTGGTTTCTTTTAATGGTGCATAAGCGGACTCGGCGTTATCTAACCGGAGGCCGGCTTTTAATTGATTTTTATCAGGACCATGGCATTTGAAGCATTTATCCGACAAAATTGGGCGGACATGAAAATTGTAACTGATTTTGTCGGGCAGGGCACCATTTCCAGCGGCATTAAAATGGCTGTTGCATGCATTCCAAATACTGAATGCCAGCATTCCGAAAACCAAAACCGCTATTATCTTTAGTTTGACCATACGATATACAATTCCCAAACAGGTAAATTCAATAATAATTCGGCAAATATCCTAATTTTATTTTTTGCAAAAACGTTTTAGCAGTTTTTTTTTGTCATTTTTTGCAAATCATAATAGAATTTCATTTTAGCGGTATTAAAACCTTATTTTTTGGAGAATTCCTTCTTTTCTACCTGATAAGGGTTAAGTACCAGAACGGATATGATTCCTTCTGGCATTAATAAAAAGTTAGCAGTTTTTTTGAGACCTTTGGCATTTAAACCACTTTTATTTTGATCAATAGCCGCACAGTAATTGAAGAAACCACCAATTGGATACAATCCGTTGTAATTGGTTGCAATTTTTGCCCGTTTGCAGCAAAAGCAATGCTGCTGAAAACCATTCGTTTCGTGGTGTTGCCCGATGCTACTGTGGAAGGTGCTTTGGAGGCATTTGTGGAAGAATTGCGTTTTCTGGACCGGACGGAGGATATGGAAACAACCTTAATTATTTTTCCCAACAGTTTTGCAGATTTTGAGAAATACCTTGATTTGGTGGAAGTAGCCGAAGCATTGTCGTCTGAACAGGATTATGATGGTATTTATCAGGTGGCCAGTTTTCACCCGGATTATTGCTTTGCCGATGCAGACAGTGATGACCCCGCGAATTTCACCAACCGATCGATTTATCCTATGTTGCATATCCTTCGGGAAGACAGTATTTCTAACGCCGTGGATAATTTTCCGGATCCTGATGGGATTCCGGAGCGCAATATTGCTTTTGCACAACAAAAAGGGCTGCAATACATGCAATTATTGCGGGCGGCCTGTTTAAAAAAGTAAGCAACAGGTCACCCGTTCTATGCACCAGCTACGAGCCCTATTTCGCCTCCTCGGCATGGTGGTCATTATATCCACGCGACTGATACCCGTGGTTACAGGCGTCACCGTTTTTAAAAAAGATATCATGTGGGCTATTCGGCAGCGGCAAGGAATTGCAGGTGCATTGGTTCGTTTTTTGAATATCAAAGTCACGCAAACTGGTCACCCGCAGGATGGCAATTTTTTGTTCATTTCCAACCACCAAAGTTATATCGACCCCGTACCCACAGCGCATGCAGTGGCATTCCTTCCGGTGGCCAAGGCCGAAGTAGCGAAATGGCCGCTTTTTGGGTTTGCTGTAAAGGCCACGGGTATTTTGTTTGTCGTCAGGGAAGATCGCGACAGCCGGGCCGGCATCCGGGCTGCTGTACGCACGGCTTTGGCCGGTGGAATGCCTGTACTGATTTATCCGGAAGGCACTACTTCGACCTCCTCCTGCATGCTGCCGATTCGCCCCGCCACGTTTCAGACAGCAGCCGAATTAGGCATTGGTGTGGTTCCAATTGCCATCCGTTACGACGACTCAACTGATGCCTGGGTAGGCGATGACCAGTTTATCCCGCATTTTATGCGCTGTTTTGGCAAGCCGGAAGTACGGGTACGACTCCATTTCGGCGACCCCGTTTTTGATCGTGACAGCGAAATATTGATGAAAAAAGTGCGCGGAATTATTGATGGAAAACTGGCAGAATGGGCTGCGGATACCGGAAGGGATGTCTAAGCGTTCTGGTTTCTGGTCGGTTGATTGGAGCGTTAGCCGATTGGTTTCGATGACTACATGAATCAGCCAGTAACTTTACAGGCCGCCTTCGCCCCTGTAAAAGCCTGTATTTTTCAGATGCCAAGTCGTACATATAATTTTCCTCCGAAGGCGGCTGGATAGTTACAACGGTTTTATCTTAAATACCCCACCTTTCGCACCGCCAAAATCGTACAAGCAGTACAAACTGCTACCATCATAAAACCCTTATCCAATCCGAATTCCCGCCCAATCAACCCAATCACTGGTGGCCCCATTAAAAAACCAATAAAACTAAATGTCGCATAAGACGCTAATCCGGCACCCGGCGCAAATCCTGGAACCCGTGCACAGGCATTAAACAAAATCGGAGCAGCCAGTGCCACTCCCATGCCCAGGAGGAAAAAACCAAACAGGCCCGACATTGGAGAAGTTGAAATAATGACCATCACCAATGCGATCACAGAAGCAAATACTGTAAAATAGAGCAGACGCCGCTCCCCAAAAGAAGGAATCAGCACATCGCCAATAAATCGCATAGCCATCATGGAAAGGGAAAAAAACATGAACCCGAGGGCGGCCACCTGCTCCACAGCCCCAAGGCTGTCCCGGAGATAGACAGCGCTCCAGTCAAAGGCCACACCTTCGCACATACTGGTACTGGTCCCTATCAGAATCATGAGCAGCAGGTCACCTTTGGGAAAGGCGAAGTTGCTGTGTTCGGCATTATGATGTTCCACCACAGGCACCCTGGACAACGCTGGTCGCAAAAACAATAAAGTGACAACCGCGAGGATAATGGCCTGAATAGTAAGGTGATATGGCGGAAAAACGCCCCAACGAATCATTAGGGCCGAAAATCCGGAGCCTACCATGCCACCCAGGCTCCACATACCATGGCAGGTGGACATAATTTTGCGGCCTTCTGCTTCTTCAATATTGGTGGCACAGGTATTCATGCCCACATTCATCAATGCCACGGCTGATCCTATCAAAAAAAGAACACCAAATAAAGACCAACGGGTCATCATCCACATTGGCAACACAAACGTGAATGCCATAAATATAGTGGACCAAACAGTGATACGCACTAATCCAAATTTTTGCATTAACCAGGGCGATACCGGGTTCATCACCAATAAACCTAAGGGCATCCCAAATAAAGCTAAGCCCAGTTGGCCATCATCCAAGCCAAGCCGGGTTTTGATAAACGGAATCTGGGTCACCCACGTACCAAACATCAGGCTGTCAGCAGTAAAGGTAAGTCCCACGGCTAAAGCTGCAGGATGCCGAAAAAATGCAATAAGGTTTGGGTAAATACGGCTAAATGCCGGAGATCCGGAAATGGATTTGTACAAAATTGAAGAATTTAACCGCAAAGAAAACAAATTTGTACCGATAATCCCGGGGAATACTGCAATTTTGCAGTTGCTTAGCTTGGGACTAAATTGCGACTAACTACTTTACCATGCCCGCACTCAGCGAAGACGACATAAAATCGATATTTTTGCCATACTTGAGGGAGTTTTACCGCTTCCGCTACGAGTATCAGCCAGGTACAGAACAGGCTTCACTCGACAACATTACCACAGAGGGTTATGTCGCCGATGGTATGATCAGTTTTGAGAAACCGGACGGCTCACCTTTCGTCTGTACCTATGAAGCCACTTCAGCCGACAAGATTGAGGAGGTCAAGTACTCTCTGAACCAGTCTTATTTTATTTGGGATTGTATGGCATTTGGTGCATTTGTCGCGGCATTGGCATATGCCTTTTTCTATATAACCGATAGCGAATTTGTGGCTAATTTATCCTTTATGGGTAAATGCGGCATGCCGGTTGGAATTGGCTTTATTGCTTTCTTTATTTGGTATTTCACGATGCGCAACTGGAAGAAATACCGGTATATCTACGCCATTGAACAATTTAAACGATATTATGCTGACGAGCAATGGGTGGCATTGAGCGAAGATGTTTTCCCTGCCATAACCAGTCCCTACTTTCTTGAATTGAAAGACCAGTGTATTTACCAGGGCGTTGGCTTGGCTATTGTGTATACCGACCGGCAGGTACGCCCGATGGCAGCCCCTTCCCGGTTGGGAGTATTTGGACAAAACCGCAAAATGGCACATTGGATCACCAATTCCAGGCTGTACCAGTCAATGGCCACTAATGTGAAGGCCGCTACCAGTCTTCAAACCAAACGCAATGGATTCTTTTTTCAACTGCGCCAAACCCTGTTGCGTCCGATTTACCGCTTTGTCCTTAACCCGCTTCAAAGGGCACTGGGCAAAACAGCGCAGCCTGCCAGCGATTTTTACAAACGTTTTACTGGTGAATACTTAGTGCAAAAATGGGTACTGACTCTTTCTCTCATCATCGTTGCAGCGGTATCCAATGCCGCCAAAAAGCACCAGGATGTTATAGACATTGAGCGCGTACCTGATATTTACAGGGAAGAACCCCCACCGGAATCGCCGGAACACGATGGCCGGTATGTGCGAAATGAAGGAGAATTGACCATTCCTTTTGGTAAAACATACCAGCAAGAGACATCAGCCGGGATTCCACACCAGAACGAGGAAACGCTAACATACAGGCCAACCGATAATGCTGACAATACTGGTCGTTCGCCCATCGAAAAACCAGCGCGCGCCTCTCGTTCCGTAGTCCCACCACCAGCCCCCCCCAAAACAACCACCAGCCTGTGCGAAAAAGTACGCAAGGCGGGTGGCTGGTATATTCAGGACAATCAATTTTCTGTTAAGGAAAGGGCAGAAATACGCGTGGCTGCATTAAAAAAAGCAAATATCCCCTGCGATTATTTTAGCGGAGACTGCCTGGGCCGGGAAGGTTGGATTGTCCGGTTAGGCAAAAATTATACCAGTGAAAAAGCTGCCCGGGACAAGGCTGCCGAATGGAGCAATTCACTGAATAAAGCTGGTTTAAAAACCGGGATTCCGTTGTCCAAAAAGATAACTGAATAAGAGCATATCCGGGATTTTTCTTCCTGAAAAACCCCACACTGCTCTTATTCAATGCCTGCGTTTCTTTTTCTTCTTCTTTTTACCTGGTGTACCTGTTTTCTTTTTGATCATATTATCCACATCAAACAACAATGACACGCTAAGATTATTCCCAGAAAACGCGTATTCATCGTTCTTATCGTAAACAGACAATACGAGATTACATTTTAAATGAACCGGTGAAAAATTAATCCCTGCAGAAAGCCCCAGATCGGGAATCCAGAACGGATCACTCGCATCAATTTTTTGAATGCTGATCAAATCATCTTCTGCTATTCTGTAATCAATAGCCCCATTATAAAAGCCGAGGCGGGAAAACCGGAGACCAATACCAAAATCAGCCATTTCTCCTTGTGAAATAAAAGCCGGCTGCAAAAATATCCGGTTAAAGTTCAGTTCCGCCAACCTGTTCAGGTCATAATCATTCACCGACCGCCCTATACTCCCGCCTGCAGTAAGGGTAAACATCCTGTATTGATCAATAATAAAATGACGGGTAATACCTACTTCTGCTAAATAACCACGTCCAGAGTGTTGCTCAGAAGGCGATGGAGGGAAAGTAAATAAGGTACTTCTGTTAAAAGATCCCTGTAAATGCATATAGTTGACCATGACCGATGTTTTTTCAACCGGGCACCAGGCCGCTTTTACCTCCACCCCTTTAATTTGGTTACTGCCATTGAGACTGACTTCAGCCGTCATATCTCCACGCTCCCGCACAGTAGGCAAATGCAGGGTATTGGGCGAATAAAAATAGTGTTGTGTACAACCGGCAAACAAGCCGGAAATAGCTATAAGAAAGAAAAAATAACGCATATAATAAGCCTATAAAAACAGGGGTTTAGAGCATATATCCCTAAACCCCTGTGGTAGTATGACGCGCCAGTGCAGCGCAAAATATTAATTACTTAAATGGATTGGAAAAACGCTCATCGTTTTTGAATACATCGTCGGTGAGTGTACCCAGGAATGCAATAAGATTTTCTTTATCCTGCGCTGAAAAATTCATTTGAACCGGACCGCCTGTAGAGTTCAGTAATTCATAGCCAAGATTCGGGTGAGATTTGATACTATGGCTGTAATGATCAACCACTTCTGACAATGTCGCGAAACGACCATCGTGCATATAAGGTGCTGTAATGGCAATGTTACGAAGCGTTGGCACTTTAAAAGAACCTAATTCCGCATTGTTGAAAGATACACCACCAACACCTTTATCGGTAGTCACCGCATCAAGACCATTGTTAGAGAAGAATTTACGTGGGCGGCCGAAGTTCTCAGAGTGGCAAGATGCGCAATTATTCATATAAATCGCTTTACCTGCATTTTCAGAAGCACTGAACTTTCCAAAACTCGTCTCATAATTCGGCGTAGAATATTGACCACCTAAAGCCAACTGCTCATTGGATGCTTCGTCAAAACGGCTTTGGAAAGAACCCATGGCATTGACAAAGGCAGCGATAGCTTCCGAGATACGCGCTGTGGAAATCGTTTCATCCCCAAATGCTTTGTTGAAAAGTGGCCGATAAAAGGACTGTGCTTTCACTGCTGCTGCAATCTCATGATCCTGCATATTCATTTCCAATGGATTGGTCATCGATCCAATGTTCTGTGCCGCTGCAGTAGATGCACGGTTATCCCAGAAGAATGGAATACCGCCCGGGCCGTTCAAATCCTGGCCATAATAAGCTGCAAAGTTAGCAACAGAGCTTAATGCAATAGAGTTTCGTGTACCCTGACGACCATCAACGCCTGTACTTACTGCACGATCATCGCTAAAACCGATTTCCTGACGGTGACAGCTGGCGCAGCTTACTTTCTTATCACTTGAAAGGGTTTTATCGTAGAACAATACCCGACCTAAAGTAGCCTGATCCGAATTAATCGCTACCGCAGAAAGGCCAAAACGGGTTAGATGCTCCGGTAATTTTGCGCTATACTTAGGCGGCAATTGCGGAAGCGTAAGCTTTTCACTGATAAGACTATAATCCTCGTCGGAATAATGGTAATACGTAAAATCTGATTTGTTGTTACAGGAAGCCGCAAACAATATTGTTGCGAACATGCCCATCCAAAGGAATGATTTTTTCATAGAAAAAATTTTTTAGTGTGTAAAAATTAGTGATTAAAACATTCTGTCAACTAAGACGCAATAGATAACGAAAAGGTTGGCTGTTTTGCTGACAAAAATATGGCATTTCTTTTCAAGTTCATCCTGAATTAAGCACAATAACATATATACATTACTTCAATACAAGGATTTAACAGTTTTTACTGAAAAAAACCTGTTTATTCATACCTTAGCGAAAATTTTTTAACTTTTTTTATCATCCACTGATGCAAAAAGTGATCGACACATACCGAAAAATAATTGTTCAGATTGCCACACCTTACAGTACAGGGACTGGATTTTTATTAAAAGATTATTCCATTGTAGTGACGAATCATCATTTGGTGGAAGACAACAGGTCAGTGATCATTGAAGGCGCACACTTTAAAAAGCAATTGGCAGAGGTGCTCTACATCGATAAAAAGTATGATTTAGCATTTCTATCTGTCCCAACAGCGATTACTGTTGAACTACCAGACATAAGTTTGGGAGGCGTTAAGGAGGTCAAAGAACGCGATGCTGTGACGGCATTTGGGCATCCTTTCGGTTTGAACTTTGCAGTCAAAAGTGGCTATATTTCCAACACTCGGGAGATCATGAACGGTATCCCATATATCCATATTGACGTAGGGCTTAACCCAGGCAATTCCGGCGGGCCGCTGGTAGATCACGAAGGCGATGTGATCGGTGTAAATACGTTTATCATGCGTGACAGTGACAGTGTTGGTTTTGCGCTTCCGGTAAAACTATTACAACAATCACTTGCTGCATTTGTGAATGCTGGAGGGAAAGATGTAGCCCGGTGCACTGGCTGTGGCAATATGGTGACAATCGTAACCGTAAAACAGGATACTTGCACGCATTGTGGTTCCAGCGTAAAATTGCCGTCGGCGGTTGAGCCATATATGGCAGTAGGCGTAGCAGGAACCATCGAACGACTGATCACTACCATCGGTCATGATGTGGCTTTAAGTCGTTGTGGACCGAATGCCTGGGAGATACGACAGGGAAGTGCCAAAATTATTATCACTTACCACGAAAAGACCGGCCTGATCAGTGCAGACGCGATTCTTTGTCAACTGCCGGAGACCCAGATAAAACCATTGTATGAATACCTGCTGCGCGAAAATTACAGTAATAATGCAATGACCCTGAGCGTTCACGAACAGGATATTCTGCTATCTTTGCTGATCTTCGATCGTTACCTGGACGAGGATACCGGCGTGGAAATGTTGGGGGCCTTATTTCAAAAAGCAGATTACTACGATAATGTGCTCGTCGAGCAGTTTAATGCTGTCTGGAAAAGCGATAACTAATTCTAAGCATATACATAATATGGTTTTTAACCTTGCTGATCACCAAACTGTCGCCAATTGTTTTTTGGCCGAACTCCGCAATACTGATATCCAGCAAGACCGCATGCGTTTCCGGCGAAATTTAGAGCGTATTGGCGAAATCCTGGCTTACGAAATCAGTAAAACCCTGGTCTACGAGCCCTTTGAAGTGGAAACACAATTGGGAATAGCAGTTGCCCAATTACCTTCTGAGCGGATAGTATTAGCAACTATCCTCCGGGCGGGCCTTCCGTTTCACCAAGGCATGCTCAATTATTTTGATAAAGCCGACAATGCTTTTATTTCTGCCTACCGGCGCCACCACAAAGACGGTACTTTTGACATCCAGCTGGATTATATCACTGCTCCTTCATTAGATGACAGTGTTTTGATCCTGTGCGACCCAATGTTGGCAACTGGCTCCTCCATTGATATTGCATTACAACAACTTGCCGCTTTCGGTAAGCCTTCAGCTATCCATATTGCCACTGTGATTGCCAGCACTGCCGGACTGGAAGCAGTGCGCCGGCGTTACCCCAAGGTAAAGGTCTGGATGGGAGGATTAGACGATGAATTGACTGCTAAGTCATATATTGTTCCGGGGCTGGGCGATGCAGGAGATCTGGCCTACGGGGAGAAGCGGTGATTCGATTTACGAGACTTGTTGCGGTGGGGCGATCCGGCCAGAAATTGCAATTATTTACCGGCTCTTCGGCTATTTTGGAGCCCGTAGCGATGTTACAAACTCCAAAATGAGCCTCAATCAGGCAAATAATTCCTAATTTCATGGCTCGGACGCTCTCACCGCAACAAGTCTAATTTAATTTCAAACAAACAAGCTGGTACATTATGGTAGTGGTCGGGTAATCCTTTGGTATCTTTCAAATCAAATATCCCCAGGAATCGAAAACCTGCATTAGTATAATGTTCAATTAGTTTTACATTATTACCAAGGGTGTCCAACCGCACATAATCTTTATCCCATTTTTTGGCGTATTCTTTTGCCCAATTTACAATAATAGCGACGAAATTTTTTCCCCGAAAATTGGGATTGGTTGCTATTCGATGAATATAAATAGCGGCATCGATGTTTCGTTCTTCCCAAATTTGTTCATCACTAAAAGTCGTGGCCCAAACGCAGGCAATCTCTCCTTCAATGATTATTTTCCACTGCCGGTTTTCCATAATCTCCGTTGCAACAAGTTGCTTTTCAAAATCCGGCCACACGACAACTGTCTGTTTTGATTTTTGATAAGCTGATGCCATCTTATAAAGACGGAAAATCTCAGCCGTATCGCCTGGTGTACAATTCTTTATTTCCATCATTGTATTGTTCAATTTAATGGTGCAAATGTCGAGAAAGTTTTCCCATTGGAAAATCCGAAACTCGCTAATCTTGTAACTATACAGCCGCCTTTGGCGGAAAAAGTCGTGTCTGCTTTTTTCCGCCAAAGGCGGCTGTATAGTTGCCTCATCTTTATTGGAGATGATTTTGGCTTGCTTAGCCACTAATGGCAAATTTTTTTATCAATTGCACCGCCACTGACAATTCTTCCCTGGTGTTGTAGTAATGTGGCGACAAACGCAACGCCATTTCCACTCCTTTCCGGCCAAAATCAATGCGGGCCATACCGATAGCAGTGACCGATGTGTTTACTTTTTGTTCGCGCAACCAATCCCTGAGTTTTACCGGATGAAAAATGGGGTGACTAACTGTAACAATACCCGATAAGACTTCGCCTTCATCCAGTATCCGTGCACCGGGAATCTCCCGCAATTGCTCCCTTAATCCGGCAGCAAGTAATTGTGTTCGTTCCTGCACCCATGCCTGACCCACACTCAATAAATAACGGACAGCTACTGCACTTCCGATTTTGACAGCGGGAGAATGTTCGAAGTATTCGAACCGCGCTGCAGTTGAGGCATTTTCCCAGGTATCCGGCCCCGTCCAGTTAGCACCGGTCATATCAGGAAAAAGCATCGTTTGCGGGGAATGAAGTACCCGGTCTGAGACATACATAAAACCGGCTCCTCTGGGTCCACGCATAAATTTTCGCATGGTTCCTGTTAAAAAATCGCATCCGATAGCGGTAACATCAAGTACCCACTGACCAGCAGACTGACAAGCGTCCACCAGATACAAGGTATTAAAGGAACGGCAAACTTTCCCGATGGCTTCAACTGGTTGAACCAGCCCACTATTTGTTGGAATATGAGTTACTGCAACCATTTTTGGTCGAAATTGTTCGATAAGTCTGGTCATATCTGCAGGATTAACCCCACCTTGCGGCAAGTCACGGGCGCGAATAATCTGCACCCCAAAGCGGTCGCGCAAGGAGAAGAAAGCCAGTTGATTAGAAACATAATCATTGTTGGTGGTCAGCAATATATCACCTGGTTTCCAATCGACGAAGCTGAGTGCCCTTGCATAACCATCTGTCGCACTGGCTGCCCATGCAATATTGGCAGGCAGCGTATGCAGAAGTTCCGCGAGTGCGGGGTAATAATCGGCAATTGCAACAGATTTGACATCAGCTGCTTCGTATCCTCCTGTAGCCGCTTCAAAATCGAGGTAATCTTTTACCGCATTTTGGACAGCAAGCGGCGTCAGTGAAGCACCGGCATTATTCAGGTGAATGAGTTGTTCGCAGGCTGGCGTATCAGCGCGGAGGTTGGAAATTTCTGGCATTATCATAAATCGTAACTTTGTACAAAAATATGTCTATTCAAGCGATTACTCCAAAAATTCAAACAAAAGATCAGGCACAACAGACCATTGCAGGCTGGAAATCGGCCGGTGAGCGCATTGTCTTTACCAATGGCTGTTTTGATTTATTGCATTATGGCCATATTCAGTATCTGGCCGATGCCCGTGCACTGGGCGATCGCCTTATTGTAGGCCTTAACTCCTCTGCTTCGGTAAGTCGGTTAAAAGGTCCGCATCGGCCAATCAATGATGAAAAAACCCGTGCGTATGTGTTAGCTGCTCTGGCAGTGGTGGATCTAGTCGTCATTTTTGACGAACCCACTCCTATTCATTTAGTGGAAATTTTTTCGCCGGACCTGCTAGTAAAAGGAGGCGACTGGCAACCACACCAGATCGTGGGCAGCGACTGGGTAATGGCTCGTGGCGGTGACGTCCGCAGTTTACCTTATGCAGCAGGGTATTCCACCACTAATATCGAACAAAAGATTATCAGGGACTACCTGGAAGGAAAGGATATCGAAAAAAGTTATTAATCCAAAAAGTAAACAGCCAGCAGCACAGAAAATATCCCAACAAGATACCCACGGTACAAATCAGCGGGCGTATGTGCTTTCAGCGCCAATCTTGCAGCGCCAACAGCACCGGCCAGTAATATACCCAGTGCAATCACCACAGGCCAGCTCACCATCAATCCAAATAACGGCACCATTTCACCTGCTTCACTCCAATGAAAAGGTAAAAGTAACAGCATCGTGACAAAACCGCCCATCCCTGCGGCATGAGCACTCACTTTGGTGAAAATATTGAGGAAAAAGCACAGAAAAAGGCTCACGGTCGCTCCCAGCACGAATGCCGTAAAAAGAATAGGAGTTTGACCACTGGAAATTAGGTTTTTGAACAACCATAAATAAAATACACCAGACATAATATACGGACCGGTACGGTCTTGCTTGTCTTCCATTTGCCAGGTTTGGATGAATCCCAATCCTTTCATCAATAGCATACCAATAGCAGGAATCAGTGCGCTGGTAATAAAAACTCCCATAATGAAAACCATGGAGCGCTTGTCAAACATGTCATTGGCACCAAATGCGAAAGGGCTGATACTGAGCATCAGCAGAAGCACATAAGTCAGCACCAAAACGGGTAAGCCTGTTACAGAAAAGAAATGAGCGAGTGTACGATTCATGCAATTTAGATCTGACGGCTTTTGACCACTTTTTTCAAACGGTCGAGTTCGCGTTTGCTTTCCCGTTCTTTGATGACCTCCCGCTTATCGAAAGATTTTTTACCGGTCGCTAGGGCGATGCGGACTTTGGCAAATCCCCTGTCGCTGATAAACAGGCGAATAGGAATCAGGGTAAAACCTTTTTCCTTAAGTTTTTTTTCCAGTTTGCGCAATTCTGGTTTGCGGAGCAGTAGTTTTCTGCTGCGCCGGGTTTCGTGGTTATTATCACTGCCGTGTTTATATTCAGCAATGAACAGGCTTTTCACCCAAATTTCGCCTTGTTCAATCAGGCACCACGCATCTGTCAGGTTGGCATTGCCAGCCCTGATACTTTTTATCTCCGTTCCGGTGAGCATAATACCGGCATCATACTCCTGCACGAAATAATATTCGAACGAAGCACGCCGGTTAACAATATCAATTTTTACAGGTTTCTTAGCCATAGCATACGAAGCAGCAAAGGTACAATATACTTAACTTGAAATGCCGTTCAGCGCATAACAACCTTCATTACACTGCAATAGTTCCGATTTTTTAGGGAAATAACAGCATTTCTACTAATTCACAAACAATATGCCCCACCAGAATATGCGACTCCTGAATGCGGGGAGTATCGGTGGAAGGGATATTAATCAGCAGATCACAAAGATCTGCCATTGCACCGCCCGTTGTTCCGGTCATTCCCACCACTGTCATCCCGCATTGTTTAGCTTTTTCGATCGCTTTAATAATATTAGGTGAATGGCCCGAGGTACTGATTGCCACCAGCATATCGCCGGGGACGCCTGCCGCTTCCACCATTCTTGCATACACCTCATCATAACCGTAATCATTGGCTACTGCGGTGATAAAAGAGGAGTTCACATGCAAAGCCTCGGCATAAAGCGGAGGACGGTTTTTGTAAAAACGACCGGAAAGTTCAGCAGCAATATGTTGCGCATCTGCGGCGCTCCCGCCATTTCCACAAAACAGCACTTTCCCCTTTTGTTGAAAAACCGCCGTCATTGATTGCGCCATCTCCCCTATACGGCCGATCAAATCTGCATCCGCCATTAATTGAGATTTCACCTCAATACTGGTTGCAATACGTTGTTTAATTAAATTGACATGCGACATACAGCGCAAAGGTACGTCAGAGTTATTAAAAAAACAGGCATCACCCCGGGTACCCGGAATGACGCCTGTTTTTTATAATCAGAACGAGTTGGACCTCTCTCTATTCATGCCTGCATTTACTGCCTTACCAGTGTTACATCACCAGAGAAGAGTTCTGTTTCACCATCTTTAAACAAGACTTCAACCGTATAAATAAAAACGGCTGGGTTGGCTTCTTTACCATTGATTTTGCCATCCCATGCAACATTGAAGTCGCCGGGAAGAAAACTCCGGGCTTCGTGAATTGATTCACCCCAACGGTCAAATATTTTGAACGATTTGATTTGTTTTACATCATTACCTCCAAAGACCGTCAGGAGATTATTGACACCACCTGCACCATTCGGATCGAAGATATTCGGTACAAATATTCTGCGGGTACGGTCTACAATAATCATCCGGGTATCATCTGCACGACATCCGTTAGAATCGACTACCGCAAAGCGGTATTGCAAAGAGTAAGTCGGTACAAAACTATTGGCGATAATCGTATCGAGAGAAGAAGGCGTCAACATTGTTGTAGCCACCCGATCAGGATAATTGACTGTATTGTCGAGCGAAAGAGTAATTGCATCGCCGAGGCGGATGGTGGTATCCGGACCGAGATTAACTATCAATTCTGCTGGTTCACCTACATTAAAGGTAGTTTCCAGTTCGCAACCATTAGCATCCTGAACACGCAGTGAGTGATCACCAGGAGGCAAACTATTGAATGCAGATGCTGGAATAAACGGTTGATTATCTACAGAGAACAGGTACGGAGCAGTACCGCCTGTCACACCGCTGATCGCCACAGAACCATTGGTATACCCAAAGCAGGAAACATCACGAACTGCGTTTCCAATGGCAGATGGAACAGCAGGGTCCACTTCCACATTGACTGTACGGGTGCTGGTACAACCATTTACGGTATTGGTCACCAATACAACATAAGGTGCAGCCTGACTGACAGTTGGCGTAGATGAATTGGCACCAGCAAGAATCGTTCCGTTGGTGGTAGTCCAGCTGTAGGTGTAGTTACCTGCCGTGTTCACCGTAGCAGAAAGCCCCACCTGTGTGGTGGTACAATCCAGTTTATCAGGTGAACCAACATTTATATTTGGCGCAACAATGTCAGCATTCACAACAATTGAAGCTTGGCCTGTGCAACCGTTAATTGGTGTGGTAACTACCAATATATAAGTTCCCGGAGCATCAATGGTCGGATTTTGATCCGTCGATGTAAAACCAGGTCCAGACCACTGCCAGGTGACATTGGGCTTATTTGTTTGCCCCGTCAGGTCGATAGTCGGCACAGCACAGGTAATCAAACCGCCAGTCACCGTAACTACCGGAATATTCAAATCGGGATCGATCGTTGCGGTAGCGCTGGAAGTACAGCCGTTCACTGTATTGGTTACTACCAGCAGATAATTACCTGGTTGGCTCACCGTTGGATTGGGTATTGGGTACGTAGTACCACCTGGAGCGGTCCATAGATAAGTAACATTCGGAGTCGTCGAACTCGCTTGTAAAGCGATACTTGGCTGCAGGCAGGTAATCTGACCGTTCTGAGTAGTAACAGCGGGTGGCACCTTATCTTCATTGACCTCGAAAGTAAATGTTGCAGTACAACCGTTAAGAGGATTCTTAACCACTACTGTATAACTACCAGGAATACCAGTTGTTGGGTCCTGCAGTGTTGAAGAGAACGAGCCCGGGCCAGACCAGTTGTAAGTACCATTCAAAACATTAGAAGTGGCGTCAAGGGTTACAACTGGTACTTTACAAGTTATAATTTCCACAGCAGCAGTCAATGTTGGGAAGTTCTGATCGGCCAGTACAACTTCGGTAATAGAAGCCGTACAGCCATTAAATGGATCGGTGACCACCAATGTATACGTTCCTGCTGTTCCAATTGTTGGATTCTGTTGCGGAAATGTGCCGCCGGGGCCTGTCCATTCATACGTTGCACTTGCCAAGCCTGACCCACCCTGAAGCGTAATAGTCGGGTGATCACAATCAATAACCGAACTGTTTGCAGTAAGATTATCAGGAGGTACGATACTCTGTCCAAGGTTGAGTGTTTTCGCCGTTACACATCCATTATCCGTAGAAGTAACAGTAAAGGTATACACCCCTGGCTCCGTAGCAGCAATCACACTTGTAGATGCATTTGAATTGTCGGGCAAAGTCCATTCAATCGTCGAATTAATCGTATTGGTCAAGCCCGTCAAATCAATAGACGTAACAACACAGGTCAACTGGCCTGATCCCTGAATAGTAGCATCCGGAGAAAGAACGTTTGCTAACACCTCTGCCGTGGCTGTTGTGGTGCAGGCATTCAATCCGGTTACTGTAAGGGTGTATATACCCGGTACAGTAACAAATGGGCTTTGTTGTGCCGAAGTGAACGGTGGTGTACCCGGACCAGTCCATTTGTAAGTTACTCCTGCCGTAGAAGAAGCACCTGTAAGCTGGGTATTACTCGTAAAGCAATCAATCGTTCCACCGTTAGCATTGGCTACCGGAGGAACCACATCAGCCGCCTGGTTAAATACAGCCTGTGAGGTACAGCCGTTTGCGGCGGTAACCACGAGCGTATAAGCACTTGGGTCATTGACTACAACCGTTGGTGTCACAGTACCTGACGCAATTCCAAAGCCAAACCATTCATATTGCGTACCCGAGTTGGTACCGGCAGTCAGGGTGGCCGTCAGATCATTACAGTCTAAGATATTGGAAGATGCGATAGTAGCACCCGGAGGAACAACATCAATTGCTACCAATGCATTGGCTGTATTAGTACAGCCATTCGGTCCAGTAACCGTAAGAGTATAGGTGCCATTCAAAGAAACCGATGGATTTGAAACTGCTGGAAGGCCGTTCGACCAGGCAAAAGTAACTCCCGGTGTCGTGGACGCTCCTGTCAGGTTCAGCGCAGTTGTCGTACAGTTCAGCGTACCACCGATCGCAGAAACATTTGGCGAGGTTATATCCTGTGCCACGGTTGCCGTTGAAGTCTTTGAACATCCGTTGGCAAGGGTCACTGTCACCGTATAGGTTCCTGGCAGCATTATCGTTGGATCTTCTGTTACATCTCCCGAACTCCAACTGATAGATTGTACCGCTGTGTTGGACAAAACATTGGTTTCCAATATTGAAGAAAGATCTGTACATGTTAGTACAGCTGGAACACCGATTTGAATCACTGCCGTTTCAAAATTATCATCTACGGGGGCTGTTACTGTTGACTTACAACCGTTGGGACCTGTTACTACCAGTGAATAGATGCCAGCAACAGCGACTGTTGGATTTTGCAAAGCAGATCCAAGAGCAGGCCACTGAAATGTAGCACCGGGGGTAGTGGAAGAGCCCGTCAGGTTAAGCATCGGCTGAAGACAGGTCAATGTGCCACCCGAGGCGGAAGCATTGGGCGGAGCAACGTCCTGATTTACGGTAATAGATGCAGAACTGGTACAGCCATTTGGGGCAGTTGCCACAACGGTATATGTACCGGGCAGCGTTACTGTCGGGTTCTGTGCCTGCGATGAAATACCTGTCCATTCGTAGGTCACCGCAGCAACAGACGACGACGTATTAATCACCACGTTGGGATTGTTACAAGTAATTGTACTGGCGGCAGTTGACAAAACCGGAATATTCTGGTCGGCAGGAACTACTGCTTCCGCAGTAGAAGTACAGCCATTCGGTGCCGTAACTGTCACTGTATAAGTACCGGCTATCGTTACCGAAGGACTCGGCACTGCGGAGGTAAAAGATGGGCCCGACCAGGCATATGTTACCCCATTCGTGGTTGAATTGGAGAATAACTGTACGCTGGGTTCAGTACAGGTAAGTGTGTTGCCGGAAGCGACCAAATCAGGGTTGCCTGTATCTAAAAGCACAAATGCCGAACTGTAGGCCGTACAACCATTGGCTGGGTTTGTTACACTCAGGTTATAAACACCATCTACGGTAACAGTTTGTGTCTGGTTGGTTGCATTCGCAGGAGTGATGCCGGGACCACTCCACAAGAAGCTAACACCCGGAGTAATGGACGCCCCTGAAATAGTGGCTGCACCTTGCAGACAGGTTATGGTATCTCCTGAAGCGGTGACATTGGGCAGGTTAGCATCAGGGGTGACTACTGCGGTGGCGGTAGTTGTACAGCCATTTGCACCGGCTACTGTGAGTATATAGTCTCCCACAGCATTAACCGTTATATTCTGACCAGCGAAAGGCACACCACCAGGTCCTACCCACGCATAAGTTACACCGGGGGTGGATGAAGAGCCCGTAACTAAGATGCTGTTGGCGGAACAACTGATAATGCCACCGTTGGCAGCCGCATTAGGAGCTGCAAAGTTGCCATTGGCAATTGCCGAAGCGGTCTGCGTACAACCATTGGAAGCCGTAACAGTAACAGTATAAGTGCCGGGTGCGCTGACCTGTGCATAGTTGGTGGTGATTGTTGCCCCCCCAATATCCCAGGCATAGTCAACACCTGGTGTGCTGGATGAAGCAAAAATAGTATCGTTGGGGGCGTTACAATCCAATGTAATACCTATAGCAGATGCATTCGGTAAGTTAACATTGCCGGTAACAGTCGTAGTTGCTGTACTGGTACAGCCATTGATAGGATTGGTTATTGTCACCGTATAAATACCGGCCACATTTGCCGATGGATTTTGACCTGCTCCAACAACTCCCGGACCCGCCCACTGATAATTAACAGGGCTGGTTGGTGAATTGGCACTGAGGGGTACAGATGGGGTTGGACACCCAATAGTTCCAGCTACAGTGGCCGCAGCACCCGGCTGTATAATATTACTGGTAATATCGGCAACCGCAGTTGAAGTACAGTTATTTAACTGCGAAGTTACTGTAACCACATAAGGTCCAGGCACTGTGATAGTAGCTGTACTTCCATTTGTACCATTAGACCATGCATAATTGGATGGTACATTGGAAGAAGCGATAGCCTGAACCGATGGATTGGAACAAGTAATTACAGCATTCGTTGCGGAAGCAACCGGAGGAGTAATATCCCCTGTTACTGTTGATGTTGCAGTAGTAGTACAGCCAGTAACCTGGTTCGTTACCGTAACTGTATAAGTACAGCTTTGGTTGACAAACGGCGATTGTGAACTGGAGGAGAAGCCGCCACAACCAGACCAGGAATACAAAGGATTGGCAGCATTCGTAGTCACACTGATTTGAGCAGGACCAGCGCCACAGCCAATATATCCGTTAACACCGGTAGCAGTTGGAGGAATAGTATTCCCGGTAACTACCACTGTATCAGCCTGAGAACATTGTAATCCTCCGGCATTCATAATTGTAGTGAGGATATATGTTCCTGCCTGGCAAACCGTTAATGTTTCACCAGAGGTGGTCTGGCCTGTTGTTACATTATGCCAGGTTTTAATACTTACGCCTGGAAAGTTAGGAGAGGCACTGGATCCTAAAGTGATGCAGTTAACGGCACAGGATAATGTAGTTGGGCCTGTGATATTGGCAATGGGATCCAGAACATTCAACGTAAGTGTGACGGTACTATCACATCCCTGATAAGAGTCACAGGTTTCAATATGCTGGCCCTGATCGCAGTAGTCTGAGTTACAGATGCTTACGCAGCCACCCTTACATACGTATTTTGTTTGAGAGGTTGCCTTGGCAGGTAATACCTGTACCATTTGTTGTACCATACTATCGCAACCTAATGCTGTGGTAAACATGGTGGAATAATTGCCTGAGGTATTAACTTCATCTCCCCATGGAAGCGTATAGGGGGCATCTTCGAAACAAACAATCTTTTTAGGGAGAGTAGTCGGTGGCAAATTCTGTAAGGTAACCGTTTTGCAACGTTTGATACCTGTGCTGCAAGAATTCAGCGGGGTAACACAAATTTGTATTTGTGTGCCATTAGGTAAGCCCGAAGGAAAAGTCACCATAACGGTACGCCCGCCCGGTGCCTCCAGGTCGACCGGGCCTGGTGTGCCATTAAATAATACATTAGGATTGCTACTTTCCCAGGTATAAAAACCGGCACCATTTACTGTTGAAATTGCATAGGTGCCTGAACCACCGGGGCAAATTGTTGCCGGGCCGGATATCTGAGGTGTATTACCGACATTAGGCGGTTGTACCGCGCTGGGTGGTGCCACTGAAATAGTAAAATCACACTGGTCTTGTGAATAGCCATCAATAATCAGGTAGTAGTTACTTCCTACAATCATATTGGAAACGGAAAAGACAGTAGGAGTCGAACCGCAGGTAGCACAACCAGCGTTACAGCCAAGTGGGTCATCATTACAACCCGCTGGATAAACTGCAGCCTGAAGACCCTGGCCTTGTGCGCAGTTTCCGGGGGTAATTGTAAAAGTTGCAGCAGTTCCACCCGCAATGAAGCCAATCCATTGGTCATTCTGGATATTACTGCACCATCCTTGTGGTTGTGGATCGCCTCCCCATCCGGCAGAAGTACCCACATAACCATTAAAACCACAACTGATACAGGCACTCGGGCAGTTTTCTGCAGGTTCCGTGGTACCTGGTGGTTCACATCCGGGAGGAACCTGGGCCATTGCTATGGTGCAATAAACCAAAAAGGTAAATAGTAATAGTAATTTTTTTGACATAAACATCCGTAGTTTTTAGCAAATTGAAAAGGCTATGCCCTGAAGAGGGCTGTAATCGGGGATTAAAAAGAGTATCAAATTCAACTGTTTTTGTTAGGGCAAATCAGAAGAAGGGTGCAAAAAAATGAAATTTTAAAATATAATTCTTAAAAGAATTGGTATTTTAAAAGAATAAAAAAAATATCGCCGTTTATACAATATGAAAAAATTTAAAACTTAAATTTAAGCTTAATGTATAAAAATTTGATTTACATTAATATATCTATCTAATTATCATTACGTCCCCACTAAATAATTCTTTCTGTCCATCTTTAAAGAGAATAACCGCTGTCCAAACATATACGCCCGGTAGTGCCCGTTTATTCTGAAAAACGCCGTTCCACCCTTTGGTTTCATCGTTAGGCTGAAAACCTGTCTCATCGTGCATCAACTCCCCCCACCGGTCAAAAATTTTGAAAGACTCGATTTGCGCTACCTCACCGCCCCCATAGACCGTAACAACATTAATTCCGCTGCCTGCCGGGTCAAAAATATTTGGTACGTAGACATGCCTGCGGGAGTCCACAAAAATCAGGAGCCGATCTATTGCAGAGCAGCCCGCAGTATCTTTTACAAAGATATCAATGGAAGCCGTCCTAATCGGTTGAAATGCCTGAAAAACGGTACCAACACCAGAACTGTCAAACAATGGTTGCCAGATAATGGTGTCCAGCGAACTGAAAGGCACATTGAGTATCGCCTCAACTGAGACCATGTCGCCTAGCTTAATATTGAGATCAGTTCCCATATCTACCGTTAATCTGGGCGGATCTTCCACTGTAATATCATCAGACTGCGTAATACAGCCATTGGCATCCATCACCTCTAATCTGTAAACACCGGAAGCAAGAGGGCCAAATTTTCTCTTGCTGTTAAACGCACCGCCATTGAAGGAGAACAAATAGGGCTCAGTACCTCCCAAGGCCGTATCCACTTCAATATAACCATTTACCAATCCAAAACAGGAAACGTCTTTTTTAACAATGTTACCAAAAGCAGGCTGTGCATTATCAAGCGAAACGATGGCTTCATCACTGGCTGTACAGCCGAACGCATTTTTAACTGTCAATAGGTAAACGCCGCCTTCAGTCACTGTTATTGTGTTCTGAACAGCATCGGGTATTGCGATACCATCTTTTTGCCAGAAGTATGAAATGCCACTGCCAGCTGTGGTACCAATTCCGCCCAATAACACCGAATTGGTATCGCAATCTATGGTCTGATCGGCACCAGCTTCGGATTTTGGTTGGGGTCTGATATTTACCACAATCACTGTCTCATCGTCGGGGCATGGAGCAAGTGCACCCATTTTGTAACGGAATTTATAGGCACCCGGCTGTTGCCCGGTAGCAATAAAGGTGCCATTTACAGCATCAAATGTGCCAGGAAGTGCGGGACTTGAGGAGACTTCCAGCCAGGTTCCACCAGTGTCGGCTCCGACAAGCAGGTCTGAAAGTGTGACAATGGCCTGCTCTTCTGCACAAATATCAAGTTCCAATGGTGCAGTACCTGCATCAACCGGTTGATTGACCGTGATCACTGCTGTTGATTGCAGATCAACCGAACAGGCAGGCAAAGTGCCATCCACTATTTGGGTAAGGGTAAAAGTGGAAGTCAGTGCGGGATTTACCGGAACGCTGATCGTCGAGCCCGTAGTCAGCAGTATAGTCTGATCTGGAGTATTCCCGTCGTTCCAGATAAAACTCAATGGATATGTACCGGTACCCGTGAATGATATCGTTACTTGCCCTCCTGAACAGATTGTTGCCGTGCCACTGATACTGCCTGTTGGCATCGCTTTCCATTGCACAGGCGTTCCTGAAGCTACCGAAAAACAGGCATCATTTATATCGACACTTCCGGCAATAGCATTACCTGCAATTGCTGAAACATAGTAAGTTTGTCCTGTTATCAGCCCATTTCCAAAGTTGAACTGGGGCGTAACGGAAGTTCCCAATACCTGACCCAATGCTCCCCCTGATCCGGTATGCAATACGAATTGGACGATATCATCGCCATCAAGCTGGGCATTATTATCCCATACCGCAATGGCAGGCTGATCGGCACAAAAAACCAATGGCGCAATACTCATTGTACCTGCATCTGTGAGACAATTGCAGTTTTTAGTACCTTCAACAGGCCCAAACGTACATCCATTGGTATCTGTGATGGCAAGACTGTAGGTGGTGTTAGTGGGGATCAGTACAGACGTAAAGGTATTTCCGGCAAATGAACCACCGATTCCCGCTATTGTAAACGGTGCAGTTCCTCCGGTCACGTCCACTACTACACTGTATTGGGTGTTGGTATTGTTACAAATTTCGTTGGAGACACTGGCTGCCGGTAATGGATTAAAAGTTGCCGTCATTATATCGCTGCCTGTGCAAATATCATTGGTTTCGGTCCACCCGAAAGTATAAACACCCGGAAGGCTCACGTTTACCGGTGTGGCAGCCAATTGGCCCTGTGTAAATGCTGCGGTACCCGGGCCGGTGAACAGCGACCATTGTCCAGCAAAGCTGGTGGGCACAGCACTCAAGGTCAGGCTATTTCCACAATCGGCGTTGTCGGGGCCCGCATCGGGAGTTGGAATTTTCAAAAATACTACCGGTTGACCTTGCGCCACTGCAAAGCAGGGGTCAGAAGGATTAGGAAAACCTGAGGCAACAATAGGATTACCTGCAACACGGGAGATATAATAGGTCTGGCCTGCGGTCATTCCTGGAAGCAGACTGAATAAACCAGTTGAGTTTTGGCCCCAGATATTACCAAGGTTTACGCCTGAACCATCATGCAGGACAAAAGCCACTACATCGTTTCCATCTAAGTTGGCATCATTGTTAGCTACTGCTTGAATAGTGGCATTTTCACAAGCTTTTAATACTGTCAGGCCCATTGTTCCTGCATTTGTAGAGCAATTGCAAGCATAAGCACCGGTTACATCCGGTGTTTTGCAGCCGTTTACATCCGTGATCGTGTAAGTATAAGTCTGGTTATTAGCCAATGGTAATCCCGTAAATATACTTCCCGAAATCGGTGTTCCATTAACGGAGTACCCCCCGGCTCCCTGAATCTGAATAGTCACAGTAAAGAATTGATTGGCGGCGTCACAATCCCTGGTAATATTCGCCACAACAGGATTACTATTGAATGTCGTAACTACCTGATCGGTGGAAGTACAACCATTTTCTGTGACGGTCCAACTCAGCGTATAACTTCCGGATGCGGAAGCTGTTGCGGTCGAATTGGCGGCTGTATTGTTGCCAAATTGAATGGATTCACCTGCAGGGCCTGTCAATACGCTCCATTGGCCATTGCCGGAAGCTGCCAATGTAACTGTATTGCCACAATCTGCAATATCTGCACCTGCTAACGCAACAGGAAAATCATGAAATACTACTGGTTGGCCCTGACTTACCGAAAAACAAGGATCCAGCGGATTGGGCAATCCATTCAAGTTATTTCCGGCCACAAAGGAAATATAATAGGTCTGGCCGAAGTTCATGCCCGGGATAAAACCGAATATGCCGGTTGTGTTTTGGGCAATCGGATTCACCAGTATTAATCCTGCGCCTTCATGGAGCACAAAAGCACCCACATCATTTGCATCAAATGTGGGCAAAGTCAGTTGAACGGCTGCCACCGTTTCATTGACACAGGCCGATAAAGCCATTTGCGAAACTGAACCAGCATTGGTGGCGCAATTACAATTATGCGTCCCCAAAATATCAGTGCTTGGACACCCGTTGGCATCGATAATATTAAAAACATAGGGCTGACCGCTTAGTATAGAGTCAGAAACAAATATACCGTTGGCAACGGTTCCGCCAGTAATCATATAGGGTGCAGTTCCGCCGGTAATTGGAAAAGACACTGTATAATATTCATTCGCGCCATCACATAAATAACTATTGGCACCTGCGGCCGGGATACTATTAAAGGTAATATCTACATCATTAGAGCTTACGCACCCCGCATTATTAAGGGTATATCTGAACGTATAAAGGCCGGTCATGCCTACTGTAACCGGCGTTGCAGCTGCATTGGCATTGACAAAAGACGCTGATCCTGTGCCCGTTACCACCGACCATTGTCCGCCAGTCACCGTGCCACTCAGGTTAGCGGTTTGCCCGCAAAGCACTTGACCTGTCCCTGCATTGGCAACGAGAACAGCATTTACCACGACAGGAAAGTTTACTTGCGGTGCTGTGCCACAAGAGCCATCGGCTGAAACACCTATATTACCACCAGGGGCAGTGAACCAAAGGACAGTGATTGAGGTCGTATTCTGACCATTGAGAAGCGTTCCTCCGGGGGGAACAGACCAGGTATATCCTGTTGCACCTGGCACGGAGACAATAGCATACACTACGGTATCCCCTGCACAAACAATGGCTGGGCCAACAATGACAGGTTGGGGCGGTGGCGCTCCAAGTGTTACATTAAAGCAGGTTTGAGGACTGTTGGCACAAGAATTATTGGCCCTCACGCAAACTGAGCCCGTGGTAGCGTTGATGTCCCAGGTGATTTGGGCAGATGCGGTACCATTACCGCCCGTAACGGTTCCGCCCGTAACGGTCCAAATATAAGAAGTGGCTCCAAGGACTGGAACAACGGAATAAGTCCCTGTCGTTCCGCTACAGGAGACCGCACTTCCACTAATAACAGGCGTTCCGGGAATATTAATTACAGTTATGTTTTTACACTGTTGCGGACTTGGGCCACAAGTATTTGCAGCACCCACGCAGATGGTACCGCTCGTAGCACCATTCCAATTGACGGTGATCGAAGTGGTACCCTGGCCGGCAACGATTTGCGCTGGCGAAGAAACTGTCCAGCCATAAGTTGTGGCATTACTTACTGCTG
>JBILHQ010000063.1:0-26081 GCA_044350415.1 Saprospiraceae bacterium
GGACATTTCGTATGCCTGGCCATAATCCTTGAGGGTATTGTAGCTGATCAGTGCTGATTTTTCAGCAGATTTGGAATAATACCGACTTGGTCCTTTTGTGACTACAGCCGCGTAATCTTTCATCGCTTCCGGGAAACGACTTAGTCCTGCATAGCTTTCGCCCCTGTAAAACAGGGCACTCAGCGATTCGCGACCATTCGGGTATTTAGTGAGATATGCGGTAAATCCGTCAATGGCAGGTTGGAACTGACCGCGCTGGTATTGATACTCTGCTGATTGGTACGTGACACTATCCTTCGCTGCCGTAGTTACATTATAGCCGGGCACCGTTTCAAGGAAGGCGAAATATTCATCCGGACGTCCCATTTCTTTATAAATAGTCTCCAATGCCGACAATGCTTCTTTGGCATCACTGTTCTCCGGATTATTGGCGAATACCTGCTTGTAATAGTTAATGGCAGATGGGTTGTTGCCATCATTGTAAGAAATAAGGCCCAGTTTGAGCAGGGAAGGATTAATATAGGGCGAGCGGCCACGGTAGTCCTGCACCACACGACGGAGGGCTGCAGAGGCCTGCTGGCTTTTGTTCAGGTTGATATAAGTGAGTCCCATTTGATACAACGCATCATCCACATAAGCACTGTTAGGGTACTTATTCACTAAATCTTCCAGCGCATTAATTTTATCTGCATTCAGGCCCTGTAATCCTTTAATATTGGCCTTTTGGTATAAAGCATATTCAAATCCATCATATTGCCGGCTTACGGCTTCGTTGTAATAGGAAAGCGCGTCGTTATACTGGTTTCTTTTAAAATGACAATCTCCTGCGCGCAGCACCGCATCTCCCAGGACACCCTGGGTAATCTGATCTGAATTGATGTTTCGTTCATTTTTCTTGATTCCATCAACGCATTGTTTGAAATAAGGCAGGGCATCTTTGTAATTGTCCTGTTTGATATAATTATATCCCTGAACATATTGTCCCATGTAAATACTGCTTTCGGGCGGAAGATCCGAGTAATTTTTGGCCTGGTTGAGAAAAGCCGTCATCTGGTTGGTCGATCCTTTAAAATCACCGGATTCATGGGCGATTACGCCAATCCAATAGGAGCACAACGTTACCGTTCTACGGTCGATGGCCTGCTCGAGGGATTTATTGAAAAAGCGGCGGGCTTCTTCTTTCTGGTTATTCTGGTACAATTGAATACCTCTGAGATAGCATACCTGCTGGTAAATTTCGTTGAGGCGCGGGCTTTTGTTTTTTACACCTTCCAACGATGCTACAGCGCGGTCGTAATCACGGGTATTAAGGAATATTTCCCCCATGAGTGCCTGTGCATCGTTGTAGTAAGGCGATTGCGGAGAGAATTTCTGCAATGCCGACAGTGCATCGCGGTCGTATTTTAATTCCCAGCTCAGTTTGGCATAATTCATCAGGGCATCTTCTTTTACCACCTGATCGAAATTCATACTGGATGCCTGCCCAAAAGCATTCCGGGCGGCAAATTTATTTTTTGTGCGCAGGTAACAATCGCCCAGGTGATACAGGCCGTTTTGTCCGAGAACAGAGTCCTGTTTGGAGAGTTGCTCGAAATTCTCAATGGCCTGCTTGTAAAAGCCATTTTGGTATTGCGCAAAACCTAACTGGTAAAAATCTGCGGGGCGGAAGTTGACACCGTTATTGGCGGCATATTCCATGTATTTTTGAGCACTTTTGAAGTCGCTTTTTTCAAAATAGGCTTGTCCTACCAGCATATTAATTTCGGGGCGGTTGCGCACATCGGCGTCTTTCGCTTTCGGTTCGCCGTAAGTAATGAGTTGATCGTATTGCTTTTTGGCGAATAAGATCTGACACATATAGTAGGGGATAACCGATTTGTACTTGGTTGATTTATCGCAGCGCTGGAAGGCTTTATAAGCATCATCATAGCGACCTTCGTAGAAGCTGCAGCAGCCAAAGTAATAGTTAGCATCTTCGTAGAATTTGCCCCTGGCATTTTCCTTCAAGCTGGCAAAAATGGATTTAGCCTGAGCAAACTTTTTGGTAACGAAGTAGCTGTAGCCCATTTTGAACCGCAATTCATCGCGCAAGGGGCCGGATGCCGGTGCCATATCATAGTAGACGAGCGCTTTGTCGTATTGTTTTTTGCCGAAGTAGTAATCCCCTATTTCAAGAGCGGCCTGACTGGCTACCGGAGAAGGCGATTGGTCGCGCAGAAAATCCAGCGCAATTTTTTCCGCTTCAGGTTGATCGAGCCGGACAGCACAACGGGCGTTATACAGTTCGGCGTTTGTTTTCAGATCGCGCCATTCCGGCTCGTTTACAGGCCGCATGGCCGCAGCAGCAGCCTGAAACTCTCTTTGAGCCAAGGTATAAATGCCCTGGTTGAAAAACTCGACACCTCTTTTATACGATAAATTGGCTTCGGTAAAAATCGTAGTTTGTTGTGCGGAGAGCAGGGAGGCTGCTAATAAAAAGCAACAAGAAATAAGGCCTGTCCGAAGGTTCATGCTAAGCTGGATTTTTAATGATAAGGGCGGTATACAAAATACTTCTGCGTCACATTGGATCGAAGTGGTACTGCATAACGAATGAATTGGGGGCGAAAATATGTTACTTCTTAAAAAGCGGGGCAATTTATTGGAAAACGAATCAATTTAACCGGATTTTAACTTTTCCGTTTGTCTAACCTGGATGCTTACACCGCAACAAGTCTTGAAGTACAATCAATCGCAAAATGGCTGCAAATTAACGGAAATAATATGGGAGCAGCAATAGATATCGGACGATGAAAATCCTGGTTTGTAAAAGTAGCTGTATGTGTGCTTCGTCCGTCACTTTAATTTCCTCAAAAACCAATCCCTTTCTGGGAGTGTCTCTTCGGCCAC
The DNA here is from genome assembly GCA_044350415.1 of Saprospiraceae bacterium. Lineage (GTDB taxonomy): Bacteria > Bacteroidota > Bacteroidia > Chitinophagales > Saprospiraceae > M3007. The sequence goes on from JBILHQ010000063.1 coordinate 2,890, forward strand.
AATGATGGAGTAGCAGGATTGTAGCATATGGAATTGAGTGGCAGAAATGGACAAAGTTTGGGTGGAGCTACTATACAAAATTGACCTGTATTAGCAGGCTGAAATAAAAAAAACATCCGGTGGCACTGTGCCTCACCGGATGTTTTTTATTTGCCTGTTTGCTTTCAAAATATGGGGAGACATGCCCTCCATCGTAGATCGAATTACGCGTAAATTCTAAATCTCCAGTGATCCCGGCAGGGATCGAACCTGCGACCATCCACTTAGAAGGCGGATGCTCTATCCACTGAGCTACGGGACCATTTTGCTATTGCGCCGCAAAGTTACACCAATTGCTTTTTATTTTTCTGACTAAAAATAAACTTTATGTCAGAAAGTCAAGCGATTTTTGCAATCATGAGTGATAAAATGGATAATATACAAATAGAAGAAGGTTGGAAGAAAGTACTTCACAATGAGTTCCAACAGCCTTATTTTCAAGCGATTAAAGATTATTTAGTAAAAGCCAAGCAGGCGGAAAAGGTAATTTATCCGCCCGGACCGCTTATTTTTAATGCATTTAATCAGACACCTTTTGATCGTTTAAAAGTAGTAATTCTTGGTCAGGACCCCTATCATAATCCGGGAGAAGCCATGGGATTGTCTTTTTCCGTGCCGCGAGGTGTAAAAACACCACGGTCGCTTACTAATGTTTATAAAGAAATGAACAAATCTTTGGGGTTGCCCGTTCCCGGCCATGGCGATTTAACAGCCTGGACCCAGGAAGGGGTATTGCTACTGAATGCCATGCTGACTGTGGAAAAGAACAGGCCAGCTTCGCATCGCGATGTTGGGTGGCAGACCTTTACAGATGCAGTGATCAGGAGTATTTCAAAAGAAAAAGAAGGGGTAGTGTTTATGTTATGGGGCAATTTTGCCAAAAGCAAAAAGCCATTGATTAATACTGAAAAACATCTGGTGCTGGAATCGGCACACCCTTCACCTTTGGCCGGCGATGCTTTTCAGGGGTGCGGCCATTTTGTGAAATGCAATGATTATTTAATGGATAATGGTAAAACGCCTATTAACTGGGCGTTATAAATTTCTCTTAACGCAGCAGCGTGACCTCCCCTGAAAATACTTGCATTTTCCCACAAACAGTAACTGTGATCCGGTAGAGATATAAATCTACGGGTGCATCTTTCCCTTCTATGCTGCCATTCCAAGGGCTTGTGCCTTCATAAATTCGCTGTCCCCAACGGTTGTAAATCGTTAATTGATAATTGTCTACATTGCCAAAGGGTTTAAAATCATCATTGGTCTGATCTCCATTAGGCGAAAAAGCATTGGGGATTGTTGCTTTGCATTCGGGTGGTGTTACCCGGATAGTTACCTGCGTGGTGTCGGTACACCCCTCCGGACTTGTAGCCGTCAGGATATACGTTGTAGTCACTTCGGGGGTTGCGACGGGATTAGGGCAATTGGTGCAACTTAAGCCTGGGGTGGGCGACCATTGCAAAGCGTTGCTGCCTCCACCTGAAAGGGTAACCGCAATTCCCTGAACCACGGTGGTGTCGGCCGGCACTGCGGTTGCAACAGGGGGAAGTACTACCACCACCGTTACCGTGTCTTTTTGTGAACATCCGCCGACGGTGGTGGTGATCGTCAGATCAGTAGTGCTCTGGCCGGTAAAGAAGGGTGCAGCCATATTGGGATTGTCGACGGCATTTGCGGGCGACCAGGAAATGGTGCCGTTGCTACTGCCGGTCAGTTGTAAGGGAACTCCTTTACAGATAGTGGTATCTTTCCCTGCGTTTGCGAGCGCCTGGGTATTTTCAATGAGAATCGAATCTATGCCGGTTCCGCATCCGGTGGCGACCTTTACAAAGTATAATCCGGGAGTGTTTATTTCTAGTGTTTGTGTGGTGGCGCCTGTCGACCAGGAATAGATGCCGCCACCTGCACCAGCATCAAGGGTCAAAGGTGTTCCGCCACAAAGTGCCTGGTCAGGTCCCAGGTTTACTGTAAAAATATCGCTTTCCCGCTTAAAAATGCTGTTGTCGAAATTGGGCAATCCCAAAAAGGTCGAGCCCGGGTTTGTAGTATAACCAATGGTATTGATTTCGAGAAAGGGATTACTGTTGGGGCAAACAATAGCCGATAACCAAACGGAATCAGTTTCAAAATCGGAGCGGAGCATATAAATTTTGCCATCCGGCGCCAATTGCATTTGTCCGATGATGTAATTGAAGCCATTATTGAAGTCAAATCCCGGGAAATCGTCCACCACCGTTTTACTGCTGTTGATATTGGGGTTAGTGAGGTCAAAATACTGCACCTCGTTGTCGGTGGTCATAAACAACCTTTTACTGTTGGGCGAGAATTCTGTAAAATTGGGGTACGCATCTAATATCTGAATATTGGATGCAGTCCCGGAGGCCGGGTCAAACTGGAAAAGCACTTGCTCTCCTCCGTCGGAAAGGCAGGTCAACCATTTTCCATCAGGAGAGGCTTTAATAATTCCCCCTGTAAGGAAGCTGGTGGTAAATAATTGAGGGCTTCCTACCCCAAGGCCGTTAACAGGGAAAATGGCTAATCCCTGGTTGTCGCTGCGGTGTACCACGATCCAGTAATCAGAGCCATTAGCATTTTTAATGGCGCACAAACCTTCGTAGGTTGGTACATATTGTAGCCCCTTGTAATCTACTACGCCGCCGAGCCCGCCATTGAGGGCCATATCAATTTCAAACCAGGAAAGTCCCCTTCCAAGCGGTTGTCCGGGTACATCGCCACCCAAAGAAAATTCAATTTCTTCCATGGTAAAAAGGTAATAATTTCCGGCAACACCTGGACGGGGAATGATTACAGACGATTGGGCTGCGCTGAAACCACCGCCTTCTGTATTGCCCATGTCGTACATAACACCATGCTGCTTGTTCCAGATTTTTCCGGCGGACTGGCCACTGGTAACAGGATCGCGACCGCCGCCATTGGTATAGAACAGCAGATTACCATTAGCATCAGCAATACTGGCCGACCCTTCCGATGTCCAGATGGAACTGGGGGAGGTCACCTGGGGAGTTCCTGTATTGAAATCGAGGGCTGCGCCCTGGCCAAAATGCCAAATATTCCCTTCCTTTTGTGCAATAGCAACCGAAGCGCAAATTAAGAAGGCAGTACTAAAACTGATTAAAACTTTCATGGTGCAAAGACCTGAAAAAAATCAGACAATTCAAATTATTTTGACCGGGCCACACGAATTAAAATGACTGCCATCAATGCAAAAAAGAGCGTACCGAGTAATTGGTAGCCACCTTCTCCCAGCCAGTTCGTAAGACCTTCTTCCATACTCAGATTTCCCAATGCTTTCGCAGTGCCATCTGATGCCTGTAAGAGTGCCACGACAACACCTGCCAGTGCGCCGCCTGCTACAAGGCCTGTGGCAAACAGACTGCCTTTGCCCAGTTCGGCATCTTCTGTTGCTTCACCTTTACGATTGCCAATCCAATTGGTCAGCCCTTTTAATACGCCACCAATCCAGATGGGTAGGGTAGTGGCCAATGGCAGGTAAAGTCCTACGGCAAACGACAGTGATTTTACCTCACAAAGTTCGAGGGTGATAGCAATAAACAGGCCCACCAGTACAAATTGCCAGTCGAGATTGAATGACAGCAGACCTTTGATAAGTGTGGCCACCAAAGTCGCTTGTGGGGCATCAAATTTATAACCGATAGCGTGTTGTACGCCTTGCTCCCGCAGGGCTGCGGAAGGATTGTCGAGATAAAGTACCGTCATTCCAATTACGATAGAGGAGACGATAACGCCAATAAACAGGGCCAATTGCTGATACCGCGGTGTGGCTCCTACCAGATAGCCTGTTTTTAAGTCCTGCGACGTAGCACCGGCATTGGCGGCGGCGATACAAATCATACTGCCTACTACTAATGCCATGGGTTCAAAAAACTTTCCGGTCCAACCCACGCCGATGAATATCAATGCAGTACCCATAATGGTGGCGATGGTCATCCCTGAAATGGGATTGTTAGATGATCCGATGATACCTACAATCCGACTGGAAACAGTAACGAAAAAGAAGCCAAATACGATCACCAGCACACCGATCAGTAATTTATTGAGGATACTATCACCGGGAATATTGGGCAAAATAGCCATCATCAGGATGAGTGCCAGACAGCCAATACCGACTACTTTCAAACTCAGGTCTTTGTCGGTCCGGGAAATATTGGCTGCATTTTCGGGGTTGCGGATAGAGGCGACACTTTCTTTGAAAGAGGCGACAATGGTCGGCATTGTTTTCAACAGCGTAATAAAACCTGCACCTGCCACTGCACCTGCACCAATTTGACGGACATAAGCTCGGTAAATGGCTTCTGTAAGGTTGGTAAAAGTTTGGGTTTCAGGGTTCCATCCGAATTTGTATCCTTTCAATGTGCCGGTAGTCAGGTCTATAATCTTCAGCAATTCGAGTTTGTCCAATTGCGCAGCTATAGTGGCATGTGGGACTAAGGTCGCTAATAAAGGGATAAGTCCCATCCATGCTAAAACACCACCCGCTACCAGTACACCTGCAATACGCGGTCCGATGATATAGCCTACGCCGAGGTATTCCGGGGTAATTTCACCACTTACCCTTGCTGCTGGCAGGTATTTATTGACTGCTGAGGTGGCCCATGCCGGCGTTTCAGCGATAATGCGAAAGACCTTTTGCAGTACGGCATATCCAAAAGCAACACCCAATCCAATAAAGGCAGGTTTTGCAAAATCACCTCCTTTTTCTCCTGCGATGAGCACGTGTGCACATGCTGTTCCTTCGGGGTAGGGCAGGTTCTCATGTTCTTTGACAATCAATGATTTGCGCAAAGGAATCATCATCAGAACACCCAGGATACCGCCAAATATGGCCAGCATCAGGATAGTCCAGTAGTTGAAATAGCCTTTTCCGATGCCATCGCTCAAAAAGAGGAACGCTGGTAAGGTAAATACTACGCCGGCAGCCACGGATTCTCCGGCTGAGCCTGCTGTTTGGATAATATTATTTTCCAGGATGGTGGTTCCCAGGAAACGACGACCAATGGAAATGGCGAGGACTGCAATCGGAATCGAAGCGGAAACAGTTAGTCCTGCTTTAAGTGCCAGGTAAACGGTGGCAGCGCCAAAAAGTATCCCGAACAAAGCACCGAGAATAACGGCGCGGACAGTAAATTCTTTTACTGTGGTATTAGCGGGGAGGATATAAGGTTTGAATTCGTTCTGATTTGCCATGTGTGAGCGTCTTAGGTGAACATTTCAATTATGGCGGAAAGGTATCAGAATTACTGCAATAATTTCATTCCTGACAGTATATAAAAAAATGAGCCATCTTGTGGGATGGCTCATTTTTTATTTGCACGTTCTTAACTTTCTTTCGGCTGTGAGGAGTCCGTCTCTTTCCCTTTTTTCTTTTTGGGAAGCGTGATCACCACGCCGTCTTTCTCCTCATTTAAAGTCGCTGTTAACTGAGCTCCTTCTCCGGGGTTACCGTTGAGAATGAATTCTGCGAGTGGATCCTCAATGTATTTTTGAATGGCCCGGTGTAGTGGGCGGGCACCAAACTGCGGATCATAACCTTTATCACTGACAAAGTTTTTGACATCGTCGGAAAGGGTCAGTTTCAGCTTCATATTGAGCAAGCGCTTCATCAATCCTTCCAGCGCATTGTCGATAATTTTGAAAATCTCGTCTTTGCCCAAAGCATTGAATACCACCACGTCGTCGATACGATTCAGAAATTCCGGAGAGAATGTCCGCTTCAGGGCGGCCTGAATAACCACTTTCGTATTGTCTTCTGCTGCTTCTTCGCGTGCTTTGGTCGCAAAACCAACACCCTGACCAAAGTCCTTCAACTGTCGGGCGCCGATATTGGAGGTCATAATAATCAGTGTATTTTTGAAGTCGACTTTGCGGCCAAGACCATCGGTCAGTTGTCCATCGTCAAGTACCTGCAAGAGGATATTAAACACATCCGGGTGCGCTTTTTCGATTTCATCGAGCAGTACCACGGAGTAAGGTTTGCGGCGTACTTTTTCGGTGAGTTGACCACCTTCTTCATAGCCTACATACCCGGGAGGTGCGCCGATGAGGCGGCTCACGGAGAATTTCTCCATGTATTCACTCATATCAATACGGATGAGTGAATCTTCATTGTCGAAAAGGTACCTTGCGAGCGAGCGGGCAAGTTCTGTCTTACCTACGCCTGTCGGGCCAAGGAAGATGAATGAGCCAACTGGTTTTTTCGGATCTTTAAGGCCAACGCGATTTCGTTGAATGGCTTTAGCCACTTTTGCGATCGCTTCGTCCTGTCCGATAACCATTTTTTTGACGTCGTCGCCCATGTGAATGAGTTTTTTGCTTTCGCTTTCACCCACTTTTTTAATCGGAATACCGGTCATCATGGCCACTACTTCGGCGATATCGTCTTCTTCTACAGGGTAACGCTTCGTTTTGGATTCTTCTTCCCAATGTGCTTTAGCGTATTCCAGGCTGCGGGAAGATTTACTTTCCTGATCGCGCAAGCTGGCTGCTTCCTCGTATTTTTGGTCGCGGACTGCTTTGTTTTTTTGTTCTTTCAGTTCCTCGATCTCTTTTTCCATCTGCTCGATTTCTTTAGGCACCACGATATTTTTCAAGTGAACGCGGGCACCTACTTCGTCGAGTACGTCAATGGCTTTGTCCGGAAGGAAACGATCGGTAATATAACGGTCGCTCAGGCGGACACATGCTTTCACGGCATCCGGTGAGTAAGATACGTTATGGAACTCTTCGTAACGGGACTGGATATTCTGGAGAATGTGAATAGTATCCTCCTGAGAAGGTGGTTCCACCAACACTTTCAGGAACCTGCGATCAAGTGCGCCGTCTTTTTCGATGTACTGGCGGTACTCATCGAGCGTGGAAGCACCAATGCATTGGAGTTCGCCACGTGCAAGAGCGGGTTTAAAAATATTAGAGGCGTCGAGTGAACCAGTGGCACCACCCGCTCCGACGAGGGTATGAATCTCGTCAATAAACAAGATGACATCGCGATTTTTCTCGAGCTCCGTCATAATAGCTTTAATGCGCTCTTCGAACTGGCCACGGTATTTAGTACCGGCCACTAATGCAGCGAGATCGAGCATTACCAGGCGCTTATTGAAAAGCGTGCGGCTTACTTTTTTCTGGAGGATACGCAAAGCGAGTCCTTCCACAATGGCGGTTTTGCCCACACCGGGTTCGCCAATGAGGATAGGATTATTCTTTTTTCGCCGGCTGAGAATCTGGCTGACCCGTTCGATTTCGACCTCACGACCGATAATCGGATCAAGCTTGCCTTCTTCAGCCAGTCTGGAAATATCCCGGCCAAAATTATCGAGAACAGGTGTACGACTTTTGGGTTGGCCTTTTTGGCTACCAGTCCCACCACTGCCGCCAGTGCGGCTGTAACGTTCGTCGTCCTCATCAAAATTGCCACCTTCACCTGGAGCCTGATTAGTCAGCCCAGGGTGGGAGAGATCTTGTTCGGAGCGAACGTATTCGAGTTCTTTTTTAAATGTTTCGTAGTCCACAAAATACTCGCTTAAAAGTTGAGTGGCGTGGGTATCGCCATGCTTCAGTAAGGACAGAATGATGTGCTCCGGGAAAATTTCTTCGTTACGCATATTTTTCGCTTCGATGAAAGTTACCTTGAGTACTCTTTCGACCTGGGTAGTCACAGGAACTTTGTCTACAAAAAGATTTTCAGCAGGCGGATAATTAGAATAACGCGGAATAGAACGTTCCAGTCGTTTTTTCAAATCATTTATATCCACAGACAACGAGTCTAAAACCCTGACCGCCAATGAATCGCGCTCGCCAATAATTCCTAACAGCAGATGTTCCGTGCCTACATAATCATGACCTAAACGGCGTGCTTCAGCGCCACTTTGATGGATGATCTGTTTGACCAACGGTGAGAATTTTTTATTCATTTTTTTAGAGAAAATAATGGGCGCGCCGTAAAGTACCTTTGAGGATATAATCCGCTGGATGTACTTGCCAAAACAACCCCAAAACAAAATTTGCGACAAGTTTAGGTCTTTTACAGGAAATGCAAAAGAGTAATTTTCACTTTCGGTTTAATTTAACAAAAAACAATGCCTTGAAGTTCAATATTTGTAATCGGTAATGATTATTTTTTCCACTACAGTGGAGTGCTATAGTTACAAATACTGATTTTCAATGCGGTTGTTTTTTCTCTGTAAAAATCATTCCAAGTTTTTTGCGCCTGACGATGTGTCATTGCTGTTTGGCAGAAGGCTTTTTAGTTTTTTGTTTGTTAATCAGATTAAATTAATATATTTGCCTCGCTTTAACAAGTAAGAAATGTAATTTTTTTATTAATTTATTGAAAATCAATATTGTATGAAATATAGATTGGATAAACAGGCGAGTTATGCTGTTTTGACTTTGGATGAGGAGAACCTGAATTCATCATTAGCCCCACAATTCAAGAGTGATTTAATTATTCTGAGTAACGAGGGCTTGCCAGGATTGATTCTCGATTTGTCGAATGTCAAATTTGTGGATTCCAGTGGATTAAGTGCCATTCTGACAGGTCATCGTCTTTGGAAAGAGAATGGGACTTTTTTTGTCGCCGGAGAATTGCAACCTATGGTGAAGAAATTGATCGAGATTAGCCGTCTGGATTCAATTATTCGCATTACGTCTACAGTGAACGAAGCTATTGAAATGCTGCGTGCACTTCCGGAAGAAATGCATTAAGAAACGCTGGTTCCGGTGTTTGCCTTTATTGGAAAAGTTTTTTACTTAGTAAAGGAAAGCAGTAACTTAAATGTTTAACTAATTATCCTGTAGCGGGCTTTTACTTTTACCTCTTGCAGGTAAGGCAAAAGCCCGCTTTTTTTTACTCGGAGTTGTTGCGGGACTGGTCCGGAGGTTCTCTACGTAACAATTATTTGACCACGCCTGCAGGGCAGAGCGAACAGTTTTTGATCAATATGACAACCGAACGCGAAGAAAAAATAAGAAGGGCTGTCCGTATGACGCAAACTGATCTGACAGTGGTGCTGGAAAATATCTTTGATCCACTTAATATCAGCGCGGTTTTGCGGTCCTGTGATGCAGTGGGGATTCGCGAGATATTTGTGCTTTATACCAAAGAGTATTTAGATAAGCGGGGATTAGTATTGGGGAAAAAGACTTCTGCTGGAACTTTTAAGTGGATGGATGTGTATGTATTTGATGATATGGAAACGTGCTTTGCCCAGGTAAAAGAACGTTATCATCGGGTATTGGCAACTTTGCCTGGTGAAAAAAGTAATTCTCTTTTTGATTTAGATTTGTCGGCGCCAACTGCATTGTTTTTTGGCAATGAGGACGAAGGTATAAGTGAAAAAGCATTATCACTTTGTGATGGATATTTTACCATTCCACAAGCGGGTTTTGCAGAAAGCCTGAATATTTCTGTGGCGTGTGCGGTGACGTTATTTGAAGCTTCGAGACAACGTGCTGTAAAAGGTTTTTATAGCGCTCACCCACAATTGACGGAGACGCAACAGGAATTGTTGTTTGATCGTTGGAGCAATATACTCCGGAACGGCGAATACCGCAACCGGGGTGTACCTGTAGGGAAGGACGATGGGCTTATCCCGCCAGTATTTGTTGAAAGGGAAGAATATATTCCGGAAATTATACCTAAAGCAATTCCAGTAACCAAATTTGACCTTTAACCTTGCACTATGCTGGCACTTTCATTAGTCGTACCTTTAAAAAATGAAGCAGAAAGCCTTCCTGAACTGGAGGCCTGGATTCGCCGTGTTTGCGAAGCGAATACCCTGACCTATGAAATTATTTTTATTGACGACGGGAGCACAGATAATTCCTGGGCAGTAATTGAAGCACTCCAAAAGAGCAATTCATCTATCCGGGCAGTCAAATTCCGAAGAAATTATGGCAAATCAGCCGCATTGCATACGGCGTTTGGGATGACCCAGGGTGAAGTGGTCATTACCCTTGACGCTGATCTGCAGGACAGCCCCGATGAAATCCCGGGACTTCGCCGGATGATTGTGGAAGGCGGTTTTGATATGGTCAGTGGCTGGAAAAAACGCCGCCACGATCCACTTTCCAAAACCTTGCCCAGCAAACTATTTAATGCGGTAGCCCGCTATATCAGTGGAATTCAGCTGCACGACTTTAATTGCGGACTGAAAGCGTACCGCAGAAATGTGGTGAAATCGGTTGAGGTATATGGTGATATGCATCGCTGGATTCCTGTCCTGGCAAAATGGGCCGGGTTCACCAATATTGGTGAAAAAGTGGTGGAGCACAGGGCCCGGAAATACGGCTATTCCAAATTTGGATGGGAACGGATTATTACAGGGTTTCTCGACCTGTTGTCGGTTTATTTCGTCGGGAAATTCGGCAAACGTCCAATGCACTTTTTTGGCACATTAGGCACCCTTAGTTTTTTGGGTGGTTTTGTTATTCTGGTGTACCTGAGTGCCAGTAAGTTGTTCTTCAGTGAATATGGAATTGCCGAACGGCCTGCTTTTTTCTTCGGTATCGTGGCTTTGATCGTAGGCGTTCAATTATTTCTGGCAGGTTTTCTCGCCGAATTGAGCAACAGGAATGCGGATAACCGGAATAATTACCTGATTGATGCGGAGTTGGGGGAGGAAGAAATGAAATAAGGAGAAAAAAACAAACACTATAACACACTACAACCATGGAATTAGTTAACGGCAAGTATGAACTTACCGGCGGGGTAAATCCCTTGGATTTGTGCAAAGAATTCGGCACGCCGCTTTATGTTTACGATTCCGCCACGATGGCGCGTCAGTATCGTCGCATCACCGCAGCCTTTAGTTATCCGAAGGTGAAAATTCATTATGCGTGCAAGGCGCTTACCAATATTAATGTGATGAAGTTGTTCCGAAAATGGGGCGCAGGGCTCGACTGTGTGTCTATTCAGGAAGTTCAATTAGGCATAAAGGCTGGTTTTGAGGTGAATGACATTCTGTACACTCCGAATTTTGCCAGCGCCGATGAATTTGCGGAGGCCGTTGCGTTGGGGATTACGATCAATATTGATGCTATTCCCATGCTCGAAAACTGGGGCTTACATCACCCTGACGTGCCGGTTTGTATTCGTATTAATCCGCATTTGATGGGCGGAGGTAATGAGAAAATCAGTGTGGGGCATATCGATTCCAAGTTCGGAATCAGTATTCACCAATTGCCGCACGTAATGCGGTTGGTGGAGAGCCAAAAGTTGAAAATCAATGGTTTGCACATGCATACCGGGTCGGATATCCTGGATGTGGATATTTTCCTGAAAGGTGCTGAGATTCTTTTTGAGGCCGCCCGGAAATTCCCCGACCTGGAATATATTGACATGGGCAGTGGATTTAAAGTGCCTTACAAGCCGGAGGACATTGAAACAGATGTAGAGGAGTTGGGCGAAAAACTCAGTGCACGGTTCACTGAATTTTGCAAGGAATATGGCAGGGAACTCACCTTGATGTTTGAGCCGGGTAAATTTTTAGTGAGTGAAGCAGGTTTTCTTTTTGCTAAATGTACCTTAGTGAAACAAACGACGTCCACTTCCTTTGTGGGAGTGGATACAGGTCTCAATCACCTCATCCGCCCGATGTTCTATGGCTCTTACCATAAGATCGTTAATGTTACGGAGCCGATGTTCAAGCCCCGAATCTATACCGTTGTGGGCAATATTTGTGAAACGGACACATTCGGTCACGATCGGCGCATTGCGGAAGTGGTGGAAGGCGATATTATCGCTTTTTACAATGCCGGTGCCTATGGCTGGATGATGGCATCTAATTATAATTCCCGTTTTCGGCCAGCCGAAGTGCTTATTCTCGATGGGAAGGCGCATTTGATCCGGCGAAGAGAGACGATCGCGGATTTGCTGGCGACGCAGGTGGAGATATAAACGATGAGCTATGAGCTTCGTTTTTTACACTGCAGGGTGTGCCTGTTACAAGCGTACCGCCGCCGCCAAGCGACACGCGCGTTTTATTTTTTACCCTGTGGGGTATTCTTCTATCAAGAGGGCGTGTAAAAGGGGCAAAAGAGCAGCACTGAAAAAATGTTAGCCAATAATATTCGGATTTCCAGGTGATCAACCTCGGAGGAGCGAAAAAAACCAGGAGCGATTTCGCCTGGAATTCCGAATATTTTTAGGCAGAAAAAGTTTCCGTCCACTCAATCAATAAAATGAGGGGGAATATCTTTCCAATATTACTTCCCTTTCCAATACTGAATCAGCACCTTCCGCATATCACCCCGGATATCGTTCTTGTCATTGGAATCGGCGCGGTAAATCACTTTTATGTCTGGATTCACTTTCCCTGCAGCATCTGTTGCAGCGAGGAAACCCAGGTTTTGTTCGTTGCCGGTGAGCAGAAAATCGGCGATGACCACCCGGTACATTTTTGCGGGATCGATGGCTTTTTGCTTGATGAGCCAGTTGCCGCCATTTTCTGTGATGTTGGTTGATAATTGCAGATAACCGCCGATTCCTTTATTGGATTTTCCCACATCAAGAGTCCGTTTTAATAAAGCGCCGCTCATCTCCATTTCACTGATACCGCCTCCAAAAGGCAACATCCTCACGATATCAAGTTCGTAAACCGGTCCGGTGAGCACATCATCCACCCGGATGGAGCCTGCATTAAAAAAGGCGATTTCCGGTTTAGTTTTGGCAGCTGCCAGCATAGATTTGGTGATCAGATCGCCCGCAGGAGCCTGTTGGTTGCGGACAATAGTTTCGCGGCAATCGAGTGGGGCAGTCAGGGTGGTGACAATAGTGGTGGGACTAAATCCGGAAGAGGTGAGTGACTCCGTTTTTATTTTTTCCCATTTGGCTACCGCAGCAGCGGTGGTGGGATCGTCCTGGATACTGCCATTTACCTGGCGAAGTTCAGATGTAAGGGTCGCCTTTTTGGTCTTTTTATTGTAAGTGATATGGTGTACATAAACGGTACGGGCATTGGCATCTGCTTTTGCCACCACCGAATTGCCCACCCGATAGATCTGATTTTCATGATCGTGGCCGCCCATAATGAGCGGAACATCGGGCAATGCTTCGGCGAGTTTGATGTCGTCAGCGGCCAGCAGGTGGGTAAGTCCGACTACAACATCCACATTTTGGGCACGCAATTTTTCCCGGCTTTTTTGAGCGGCTTCCATCCAATCGGTATACGTTATCCAATCCTTTTTGCCGGTATCGGTGAGTACGCCAAACAGACCGAGTTTGATGATAGTGCCATCGGCATCTTTTACTGTCAAAATAATTTCATCCGGGCAAACAGTTTTTCCTGTTGGACGGTTTTTAAAAAATGGAACGGGAGCAGCACCTGCTTCCGTAACTAAACGCGCATTGGCACCCATCCACAGGAAATTGGACTCATCAATACGCGCCTGCAGGTCGGACAACTTGGAATAGTCAAACTCATGGTTGCCGAAAGTAACCCAATCGACTCCCAGTGCATTCATGACTTCAATCATTTGTTTGCCCCTGATATTAACGTTCTGGTATTTTAAAGAACCGATAACCGATGGGCTGATAAAATCGCCGGCGAGGACGGTAAATGTATTCTGATTTTGGGCGATTAGTTCTTTCCTGATCGTTCCAACGCGCGACATTCCACCGGTTCCATCGGAAAGAGGTGATATTTCGTACACGTCATTCATTTGCAAAAATGTGATTTCGATGATGCTATCGTCTCCGCCGGATGCTTTGCGGGTAGTATCGCAGGCCTGCATGACCAGCAATAAGGCGAAAAAGGGAATAAATTTGATGATAAACCGCATAATTTGGATATTGATTTAAAAAATTCAGAATTGTGCGTAAAGTTAGGATAAGTAGATGGAGATGCCAATTTAATGAAAAACATGGGATACTAGTTGGCAAACTGAATCCTGGAAAGACCCGGGTTATTTCTTCATAAAAGAGGATAAGTTTATTATTCGAGGAACACGTTCTCCGGATAAGCAAGGATATAATGCGTGGATTGCATCTAATAATATCACTACTACGGGGATATGGCAAACGGGTACTGATCTGTCTGTCACCAATCTGTTGTTCCGTGGAACTCTTACGGGTTCCCAATGGTATAATTTTCCGTACAGTTACAGTTCGGCCAACTTCACGAATGTATCGGCAGTGTTAAAAAATAACGGAATCGATACCGTGAAAAGTCGTCAATTGAATTTTTGGGTTAATGGTTGCGATATTTTCTGTGGATCAACATCCGGCCGACGACATGTTATACCTGCAACTGCCGAAAAATATTATTGCTGAAAATTATTCGATTTTTGATCTCAACGGTTGATTGGTACAATCCGGTGTTTTTGATAAGAATATGCTTCAACTTTCCAACTGTGCAGCAGGAATGTATTGTTGCGCCTGAGCACGGAGAATGGTCTGTGGGGATGAAAAGATTTGTAAAAATGTAACTAAGCAACCTTTCTCTTCGAAGTAAAAAGCGGGAATCCGGAAAGGTAAAGATCGTATTTTAAGAGTTCTTGCAATTCGATAAAATCTGCCATGGCGATCAGATTTTTCACAGCACCCTTTTACGGTGGGGGGGCTCAAAAATTTCTAATTTTTGAACTCGGCGCTCAGACCACATTAAGTTTAATAGAAAAAAACGGAAATTGTTTAAATTGCGATATTTGCACCGAAAATTTTAACCTGATCAATAACATGCATACTTTGGTTTTTGCCACCAATAACAACCATAAAGTCCGGGAAATCGAACAAATTCTGGGTAGTAATTATTCTGTCAAAACACTGAAAGCCATCGGTTGTGATACGGATATCGAAGAAACCGCGGACACGCTGGAAGCCAACGCCTTGATCAAGGCGCGTTTTGTGAAAGATCATTTTGGATTCGATTGTTTTTCAGAAGATACGGGACTCGAAGTGGCGGCATTGAACGGTGCGCCGGGCGTGCATACTGCCCGTTTCGCAGGCGAGCAGCGCAATCCAGCCGATAACATGGCGTTGCTGCTGGAACGACTTGAAGGGCAAGCCGATCGCTCTGCACGGTTCCGCACAGTGATTGCCGTAACACTTGGGGGGCAGGAATTCCTGTTAGAAGGGATTTGTAACGGGCAAATAGCCCTTGCCCAAAGCGGCTCCGGTGGATTCGGTTACGATCCGGTATTTATTCCCGATGGTTATACGCAAACTTTTGCGGAACTGGGCGACGAGGTGAAAAACAGGATCAGCCACAGGGGACTTGCGACGTTGAAATTGGTGGATTTGTTGGCAACGGAAAGTGATCGCGCCTGAGTATTTCCAATTTTCGTTGCCGGGAGGTATTTACCTTTCCGCTGGTCACAGCGGAAACGGTGACATCTCCCGGCAACGAAAATTGGAAACTGCTTATTGGACTGTTTTTTCAGAACTCATAATTTGCTGTTGGTGCACAATACTTTCATTGTGAATGGCAGCTAGGAATTTCTCGACAAAGTCGTCGGTAAGTCCACGGGTACGACCTTGTTCGAAGCCTTTTTTCAGGATTTCATTCCAGCGGGTGGTTTGTAAGATGGAGATATTATTGCGGCTTTTGTACCGGCCAATATCTTCTGCCACGCGCATGCGGCGGGCGAGGAGGTTGAACAGGTCCATGTCAATTTCGTCAATTTTATGGCGCAGGTTCTCTATGTTTTCGAGGAATTCCGGATTGGTGCTTGATTCCCTTCGCACGATCAGGTTGCGCACCATTTCAAGGTAGATAAATGGCGTTATCTGCTGTTTGGCATCACTCCAGGCCTCGTCGGGAGTTGGGTGGACTTCGGTCATCAGGCCATCATAGTTGAGGTCGAGCGCCTGTTGTGCTACTTCCCGGAGGTCTTCCCGGTTGCCACAAATATGTGAATTATCGCAAATTAATGGAAGGTCCGGCATTCTTCTGCGGAGTTCTATCGGAATTTCCCAGTAAGGCGTATTGCGAAATTTCGATTTTGCGTAAGAAGAGAATCCGCGGTGAATGGCACCGATTTGCGTTACGCCTGCATTTCGGATGCGTTCGATAGCACCAATCCACAGCTCCAGGTCGGGATTCACTGGATTTTTTACCAAAACCGGCACATCCACGCCTTTCAGGGCGTCGGCAATTTCCTGTACCGAAAATGGATTTACAGTGGTACGCGCGCCAATCCACAGTACATCGACACCATGTTTCAGCGCTTCATATACCTGGTGGGCAGTGGCGACTTCAATGGTGGTGCGCAAGCCTGTTTCCTGCTTTACGCGGCGCAACCACGGCAATGATACGGATCCCATTCCCTCAAAACCACCTGGCTTGGTCCGTGGTTTCCATACGCCCGCACGGAAAAGATCCACACCCGCTCCTACGAGTCCATGTGCAGTCAATAATACTTGCTCCTCTGATTCTGCTGAACATGGGCCAGCAATGAGAAAGGGTTTGTTGTTGTGTTTTGTGAACATAGTGAATGGTTTAAGAATTTACGATTTACGATTTTGTGACACAACGTTATACGCAACGATACGCTCTACAGGTTCATCGTTCATCGTTTATATCTCATCGTTACCCCAAAATACGTTGAATATCATTGGCTTGCCGGATGAGTTCTTCAAATTGGATGAAATCTTTTTTGATGAGTAAAGTGCGGAAACGGCTCACGGTATTGATGAATTCGTCCAATACATCGAGTACGTTGTCGCGGTTTTGGGCAAAAATAGGCACCCAGGTATCTGCGTTACTTTTGGCTAAACGGGCGGTACTGCTGAAACCACCACCCGCCAGTTCGAAAATACGTTCTTCTTCGCGCTCTTTTTCCAATACGGTTAAGGCCAATGCAAAAGAAGCGATGTGCGAAATATGGCTGATATAGGCGACATGGAGGTCGTGTTCAGCCCCATTCATCCTCGATATTTTCATGTGCATAGAGGTGTACAACTCTTCTGTTAAGGCTACGGCATCGGCGTCGCTGGCTTCGGTATCGCAAAATACGCAGCGTTTCCCTTCAAATAAATCTGCTACTGCCGCTTCCGGACCGGAATATTCCGTTCCAGCCATTGGGTGAGTGGCCACAAAACGACTGCGATTGGGGTGGTTTTGGACCGCGGCAATGGCCGGGACTTTGGTGGAGCCCACTTCGATGATGATTTGTTCCGGGGTAATATGGTCGAGGATATAAGGCAACAAATGGGGCAGTGTATTTACCGGCGTGGCCACGATGATGATTTTGGCCGCTTTTAACGCCTCGGGCAGGGCTTGGATCTCATCTGCCAAACCCAATGTTAATGCTTTTGCTGTGTGCGCAGGGCTTTGGTCCACACCGGTGATATGGGTGGCAAAACCGCTTTTTTTCAATCCTTTTGACAAGGAACCGCCGATTAATCCTAATCCTATGATGGTGATGTGCATGTTTTTTGTTTATTGGATGTGTGATTCGCGGACTGAAGTCCGCGTTCCCAGATTCCGCGTTCTCCCGATGCGGAGGCGGGCTTCTTCGAAGAGGTTGACCTCCTGGCAGAGCGAGATTCGTACGTATTGTTCGCCAGCGCTGCCGAAAATCCCGCCCGGAGTAAGAAATACATGTGCCTGGTGCAACAGATGATCGGTGAGGGCATAACCATCTTCCCATTTATCGGGTACTTTTGCCCAAACGAACATGCCTTGTTGCTGCTCGTCGAACTGGCAATCTATTTCCGTTAATATTTCGAATGCTTTTTGCTGGCGTTGGGCGTAGATTTCATTCAGGTCTGTATACCAGGAGTCGGGGAGCGACAAGGCAGCCACAGCGGCTTGTTGGACCGGCAAAAATTGTCCGGAGTCCATATTGCTTTTGAACCGGAGTATCGCAGTGAGGTAATCTTCCCTGCCCAATACTGCACCCACCCGCCAGCCAGCCATATTGTGCGATTTGGAAAGTGAGTTCAATTCAATAGCCACCTCATCGGCACCGGGAATACGCAGGATACTTGCCGGGTGGTTGTTCAGGATAAAACTATACGGATTATCGTTGACTATCAATATGTTATGTTTTTTGGCAAATGCAATGATCTGCTCAAATACGGCAGTATTACCTGGGGCACCGGTGGGCATGTGTGGGTAATTGACCCACATGATTTTTACTTTCCGCAGGTCTTCCTTTTCCAGCAAATCAAGGCGCGGATACCAGCCATTGGTAGCATCTAAATCATAGGATTGGACGGTTGCTCCCGCCAATTGTGTGGCTGCCCGGTAAGCCGGATAGCCCGGATTGGGGGCCAATGCAATATCACCGGGTTCCAAAAAAGTCATGGCAATATGAACAATACCTTCTTTCGATCCGATCAGCGGCAATACCTGATTGCTGGACGACAGGGTTACCTGATATTGGCGCTGGTACCAGTCGACCCATGCTGCCCGGAGTACCGGGATACCGGTATAAGATTGATAACCATGTGCAGTGGAACTGGCAGCTGCGGAGGACAGCGCTGCCGTTACTGCTGCTGCAGGCGGCAGGTCGGGCGAACCGATACCGAGGTTAATCACCGGATGCCCGCTGGCCCGCATTTGAGCAATTTCGCGGAGCTTGGAGGCGAAGTAGTATTCCGAAATACCTTCTAACCGGGCGGCTGTTTTGATGATCGTCATAGCGTGGATGCGGTGTAGGTGCCCAGGACCTGAAGGTCGGAGACAATATTTCTTAAACCATTTAAAATCAGTGTGTTATTTTGAGAGTCGTCAAAAACATAATCCAGAAAAAAGCGATACTCCCACACTTTATCTTCAATGGGAACCGATTGAATTTTGGTGAGATTTGCGCCATTCCGGGACATGCTGGTAAGGGCATCACTCAGACAACCGACCTCATGCCTCGTGACGAAACAAATGGAGGATTTATTGGTTTTTTCCGGCTGTTGATACATCGTTTCTTCGGGGAGCACCGCCAGGAAACGGGTGTAGTTCATTGGATTGTCTTCAATATGGGGTGCGAGGATCTGGAGGCCGTAAATCTCGGCCGCCAAAGCCCCTGCGATGGCTCCAACATGTTTCATTTTCCGGCGTGCCACCCGTTCGGCGCTTGCCGCCGTATCATCTGCTTCCACCAGTCGGATATGTGGGTGTTGCTTGAAAAAATCAGTACATTGGGCGAGGGCCATTGGATGTGAACGCACTTCATCCAATTGATCGATGGTGACACCCGGCATCGTGAGTAAATGTTGGCCAATGGGTAAAAATATTTCACCAATGATATTTAATCTACTGGTTCTGAGTAATTTGTAATTCCCTAAAATACTTCCCGCAAGACTGTTTTCGATGGCAACCATGGCGCCGTCACAACGCTCACCAGCCTGGGTGATATCGAATAATTCGCGGAATGACAGTGCCGGAACCACGTCGATCTGGTCTCCGAAAAACTGGCGCGCAGCAACTTCATGGAATGCGCCTCTTATACCCTGTATCGCAATTTTCATAATCAATGTGTTAGTCCCTCGTGGTCTGTCAAGTCTTAATTGATAGGTTAGGCCGCTCCTTTTTTTGCCTTATTTCGTTGTTCGGCGGTTAAAATGTCCCGCATTTCGCCCTCCTCAAGCATCATCAGTCAAAAAAAATGATCTACCCCAACCCATCAACTAAGACTTGACAGACCACGAGACTCTTCTGTTTTTTAAAAGTAAGTAAAAACAAAGAGGGAGCCTCTGTCGTACAGAAACTCCCTCTTTGGCGTTGTTTAATGTTTTAGTAGTTTACAACATCGCAGCATGGAAATTTCTATCCTTCTCTGTAAAAGAGAAAAAGAAGTTAAAAAATCCAAAATAATAAGCGCGAGGCTGAAACATAAGTGTATTAGTGTACTGTTACGATGCAAATTTAAGGCAGCCATTTTACATTATCCTATTTCTTTTGGTAAAAAGTAAAAAAAATACATTTTTTGCAAAAAAATGGCACTTAAGTTTTGCTTTTGCAGGAATGATAGTATAAATATAGGTAAAATGCTGATAATTTCATAATGGGTAACAACTACTTTTTGCTATTTTTTCTGGACGCCGTTAGAATCCCAATCCTGTATGTTTTTCCATCCTCACTTTCTCCGGCGAAGTACCAATTGCCGCCGGAGGCCAGCAAGGTGTTATTGAGCATGGCCACACCGGATCGGAAGCCTGTAGCGAGTTCGAACGATTCTTTGCCCTTGACTGGTGTGAGCAGGAGGCGCATTTCGGGCCAGTTGGTTTCGTGCCAAAGCATCCACCAACTGCTTTTGTCGGTCATACAAGCCGAAACACTGGCAAAACAACGCCGGTCGCTCTGGTTTACTTTATTGTATTTTTCCACTGGGGTTGCCCCGGCAATCCGGTAAGTGCTGTCTAAACGGATGAGTGCAGCCGATTTCAGCAGGCCCGTGCCGTCATTGATGTTCTCTTGTTCGGCGAGCATCCAGATCTTGCCGTCGGGCGTAGATTTTACCCATCGAAGGGCGACATCTTCTGCCGGTTTTTTTTGTTCGGCAGCCGATTCACTCATAAATGCTTTCCGGAATGTTGCCGGTATCGCACTGCTTTTTACCATTTCCCCTTTGGATAGTGCTGGGTCAATTTTATAAATAAAATACTTTTCGATCAGATCGGGCTGGTCATCACCGCCAAGTCCTGCACAGATGATCTGTCCGCTATTGTCTTCTCCTATTTCAAAAGAGCGCGTGTATTTGGTAATGGCTTCGAGGAAATAAGTATTGACTTCCGTTGTTTTTTCTCCGATCATCATCACCACATTGCTACAGGCAGGTGCTTCGCCCGAGGTGGCATAATCATTTTGGTAAATCGGGTGGCCATCGGGCCAGGAAAGCGATGAGGCAAGCACTTGTTGGCGCAATTCCAACTTTGCGCCTTTACTATATTGCCGGGCGTGAAGGAATACTTGTCCGCTGTTGCTGCAAAAAAATTGCTGCGGGACCGTCGCTCCTTCCTGTTTGGGTAAAGTGGCAATCTTTTTCCACAACAAGTTGAGTTGGCCGTCGAACATCGCAATATGCACCGATTGCGATGTGTTTTCCTGCACTAAGCGGTACAGACAAATCCGTTGTCCATCGGCGGAGACGCGGAAGCCCGTTGTTGCATTGGCATGCAAAGTGGTGCTAAGTGGAGCAAAAATATCCGTTTCGGGGCCAGCCCACTGCTTTTTATGGTAATTAAATTGCCGGACAGTTGACCTCCAGGTATTGTCTGCGTTTTTTTGTTCGTAGTAAATCAAAAGGCTTTCTGTTCCTTTAATACCAAAGCGGAAAAAAGCGCTGGTGTTCGTGTCAAAACCCGGGATGGGTTGGTCATATACTTCTCCGCCGGTGGTATCCAGTTGGGTGCAAAAGGGGATACTGGTTCTACTCGCTTCTGCTTTTTCACGGAGCAGGTAATATCCTGTGGCATCCGACTGAAGCAAGGAGAGGATATGCATCCCCTTGGTGGTATTGTTTTTTTTAAGCCATTCTACTGCGGCTGGTTGGGCTGCAAGGGAAAGAAAGGTGGTAGCGGCAACGAAAGTTATCAGTGTTCGTATCATTATAGTGTTGTTTTTCATGGGCCAAAAGTAGCGAAAGCTGACATTTAAGAAGGGGGAGATGTATAAACGTATCTTTAAATTATTATTTCATCAGTGAAACATCTCCTTTCACCCGCCGTTTCAGTGCTTGTCCCAAATACTCCGTCTCATAATCCAGCAACCAAAAAAACACGCCAGGATTGAGGTTTTTGCCTTTAAAATCGCCATTCCATTCGTAACCGGGGTCGAAGGTCTCAAATACCAATGCTCCCCAGCGGTCGTACACCACCAAATGATACGTCAGAAAATCGCAACCGGCAAATGCCTGAAATTGATCGTTATTTCCATCATCGTCGGGAGAAAAAACGTTGGGGACGAACACAGGGCACTCGGTACAGGTTACATAATCAATGCGGACACTGTCCTGGAAAATACAGCCATTGATCTCTGAAGTGACAGAGATACTGTACCATCCAGGCTCATTCACCACAATGGACGGGGCTGATGAGCCGGTACTCCATATCCATGACTCAAATTCGGGTAAAACAGCCAACGAAATGCGGAATACGCTGTCGCGGCACAAAGTTTGGTCATTGCCCAGGTCGCGCATGGGAGCGGCAATCCGAATGGTAACCGCAGCAGTATCGTCGGGGCAACCAGTCCAGCCGCTTTTTACGACATAATTATACAAGCCCGGCAGATCAATATCCGGATCAAATCTATTATCGCCGGAGGTGAATGACGGATACCAATAACCGCCGGATTCATACGGTCCGGTCAAATCGAGCCGTATGTCGGCAGGCGGATCAAGCGGACAAAAATCGCGGCTGCCATCCTCGCCGGCATAAGCGGGTGGGAAATAAGGAATATAGGCATTGGCGTTGCCAATAGGCCCGCAGCCGGTGTATACCATGACATTGACGGTGCGCATGGCCCTGGTGCCAGGAAATGCATCATTGTAATACCTGATTTCTTTAATGGCTTCCCGATAGAGGGCTGGTATGGTTTGTCCGTTGTTTTTTAATACCATTCTCCAGGTGTGCTGCCCGGTAACTGATGGATAGTAGGAGGGTATGGGCTGTGCGAAATCAAGGTATTCTTTAAGGCCATCCGGATGCACCACCAATTGAATGACAATAGAATCTATGGCGGACTCGGCTACCAAAACAGCGTCTATGTCGGCTACCGGTGCATTATCATAGCAAAGGGTATCGGTTCTAAAATCTGTTGCATTGGGTGGGGTAGTGCTGTCATCGTCGTCCAGGTCAAAATCAAAAGCGGTGGTTTTTAACACCACATTATCCAAGCCACCTTCGTCTTCTGCCGATTGCAAAAATTCCCCCCTGATTTGTAAACCGCCTAAACTGGACAACACGGCTGCAAATTGCGCCTTGGTGGGCACCGGGCCTGATATTGTATTGATTTTCCAGCCGGCATCTTCTTTCAGCACCACTTCATAATTGGTCCAGAAAGCGTTAGGATCAAAAGCGGTGTTATAAACGAGGTTCATATTGCCCCCCACCAAAATGACATCGGGTTTAGTGGTGTTATTCTGACTTTCAGAAGTTTTCAGATCAAAGGAGAGGGTAAGTCCGTAGGAGCCACACACATTGCCCAAAAAAAGCGGCGGTGCTACCCAATGCCAGGTGCCGC
>JBILHQ010000064.1:0-25848 GCA_044350415.1 Saprospiraceae bacterium
CACCTTACACTACTGTAAGTTTCTGGATAAAACTGAATGCTTACCCGGGTAACAGCGAATCCTTCCTGCTCTCGAATGGTGGCTGGCAGGAGCGCTGGAAAATTTCCCTGCCTTCCCATGGTAAACCCGTTTGGACCACTAATAACTCCTCCGGTATTTCCGATATGGACAGCGGTGGCGGCAATGAAGTGCCCCTTGGTAAATGGGCGCACCTCGCTATGGTACACGACGGCACCAAAGACCGTATTTACCTGAATGGCGTGCAGGTTGCTGAAAAAGTAGTCGGCGGAACCATGAACAATACCACCCATCCGCTGGGTATCGGTTACAATCCGGTAGATGGCGGCAATTGGTTCGATGGTCAATTGGATGAAGTGGAAATTTACAACTCCGCATTGGATGCCACTCAAATTGCTGCATTATACACTGCGGAATCCACTTTCTCTGGTACAGCTACCGATTTGATCGCTCATTACAAATTGGCCAGCGAAGCCAGTGATGCTACGCAATTTAAAAATGATGGTACTGCAACACCTGGCGTTACCGCAGTGGCCGACCACCTGAATTATGCGGGCAATGCCATGCATTTTGATGGAGCAGGTTCGATAAAAGCGGCTAATTCACCGCAGCACAATTCCGATTATGCCACGATTAGCTTTTGGGTAAAACCCGATGAATTCCCGGCCTCCAACGAGGTATTTCTGTTGTCGAATGGCGGTTGGCAGGAGCGGTGGAAAATCTCCATGCCTTCGCACGGCAAACCAGTATTCACCACCAATTATGAAAACGGCATTTCTGATATGGATGCCGGCACTCCCCTTACGGTGGGTCAGTGGAAACACGTGGTGATGGTACACGATGGAGCCAAAGACAAAATCTTTTACAACGGCGTAATGGTCAATCAAAAAGACGTTGTCGGTAAATTAAAATCCACCAAATATCCGCTCGGCATCGGCTACGATCCAATCGACAACGGCGGTTTTTTCAAAGGTAGCCTCGATGAAGTACAACTGTACAACCGCGCCCTTTCCGACGTTGAAGTGGCAGCCCTTTATGCTGCGCAAAATGCACCTTTGAGCTACAATGGCGATCTGATTGCAAATTACATCTTCAGCGGTAATGCACATGATGAAACGCCTTACAGCAACCACGCACAGGCCAATGGCGCGCAATTGAGTGCCGACCGTTTTGGTGCTGCCAATCAGGCTTATACTTTCAATGGTACCAGTGATTTTGTAAAAGCAGAAAATTCGCCACAACAGATTTCTGACTTTACCACGATCAGTTTCTGGATTAATGTGAAAGCATTACCAGCAAGCAGCGAAGCGTTTATTCTTTCCAATGGTGGCTGGCAGGAACGCTGGAAAATCAGCCTCCCACAACATGGAAAGCCTGTTTTTACCACCAATAACTCTTCGGGCATCTCCGATATGGATAGTGGTGGCGGCAATGAACTGCCAGTAGGCGTGTGGAAACACGTGGTAATGGTACACGATGGCACCACTGATAAAATCTTTTTCGATGGTCTTTTAAAAGCATCAAAAAATGTGAGCGGCACCTTAAATGCCACCACTAAACCACTCGGTATCGGCTACGATCCAATCGACAATGGCAACTATTTCAATGGTTCGCTCGACGAAGTGCAGATTTACAAAAAGGCCCTCAGTGATGCTGAAGTAGCCGCTTTGTACGCTGCTCAATCCGTACCACCAGCTGTCACCGACGCAGAAGCTCCTTCTGCACCTTTGAACCTGAATGGCGCGGTTGCCTTCACCGATATTACCCTTTCCTGGTTGGCTTCTACTGATAATGTAGGTGTAACAGGTTACAATGTTTACCAGGACGGCAATAAAATTGCTACTACGGCCAATACCTCCCTCCAACTGATTGGTGTTACACCGTCGACCACCTTTGTATTTGGAGTAAGTGCCGTGGATGCTATTGGTAATGAATCTACTATCTCCACCTTAAACGTTACATCGGGAGAAGATATGACACCCGACGTGACTCCTCCAACGATTCCTGCGAACTTCCAGGCTTCAGTCGGCGCTCATTCTGTGCTGGTGTCATGGGATGCCTCGACTGATGACAGGGCTGTAAAAGGTTATGTCGTATTACTCGATGGTGTTTTTGCCGATTCACTGGCCAATAACGAGTTTTCCTCTTTGATCGGCGGTCTTGATGCCGAAACGCCTTATACTTTTGAGGTATACGCATTCGATGCTGCAGGCAATGAGTCGCCACATGCAGAACTGACGGTGACCACCGATCAGGAAATTAACACCGGCGAACCCGGTATGGTAGCCTGGTATCCTTTTGAAGGCAATGCCAACGATGCCACGGCTTATGCCAACCACGGCGCGATCGGCGGCAATCCGGTGTTCCAACCTGCCGGCCACCCTAATGGCGGTATGCAGGCGATTAAATTTGACGGTGTACAGGATTCCGTGTTGGTGCCTAATGCCGTTCAATTAATTTCTGATTATACGACCGTTTCCTTCTGGATTCGCGTGGATGAACAAAATCCAAACATTGCAGAATCTTATGTCCTCGACTTCGGTCACTGGGACCAGCGCTGGAAAATATCTTTGCCACAACACTTGAAAATAGTGTGGACCACCAACGGCAAAAATACGCAGTTCCCGAATTTCATTTCGGATATGGACAGTGGCGACGGCCATGAAATGGTGAAAGGATTCTGGTGGTATGTGACCATGGTACACGATGGCGAGAAAGACCTGATTTATGTCAACGGTGAATTGGCCAATTCCAAACCCGTAACGGGCGTGCTCAACAGCACCGGTCGTCCGATGGGCATTGGCAGCAATCCGGTGGAAGGTGGCCAGTACTTTAATGGCGCTTTTGACGAATTGAAAATTTACAATAAAGCACTTTCTGCTTCAGAAATTGCCAAACTCTTTACTACAGGTACATCTGGCGTAAATGATCTGGTGAATAATGATCTGGTGAAATTCGTGCACAATGTTTTCCCTAATCCGGCTACCGATTATCTGATCATTGAGCATACACTTCCGGCAAACCAGCCGTTGTTGCTCCGTGTATTCGATGCACAAGGTCGCCAGGTGGATGCAGTGCGCTTTAACCAGGGCGCTTTGCCACAAGGGCAGATTAAACTGCAAACAGGCGCGTATCCGCAGGGCAAGTATTTTGTTGATTTCATCTTTGGGGGCAAAAACCTCGGGTCGCTGAAGTTTACAAAAGGCTGATTTTGATTTACGATTTACGATTTACGATTTCGGTACAGGAGTGAGTAACCACCCATAGCCCTGGACCATAAATCGTAAATCGTAAATCATAAATTCTTAAATTCTCTTCATCTATTTCCAAATAACAACCATCCATGGCACAACGATTTGTGCAAAATCCTATCCTGACCACCAGTGATATCCAACCCAGCGCGCCTGATTTAGTGGTCGAATGCGTGCTGAATCCGGGCGTATTTACTTTCGAAGGAAAAACCTGGTTGATTCTCCGGGTAGCCGAGCGACCGGTACAACAAGAAGGAACGGTATCCTTTCCGGTAATGAATCCCAATGGTTCGCTGGAAATAGTTACCTTCCGCACAGATGATCCGCACCTCGACTTGTCGGATGCCCGGATGGTCCATTACAAAAAAAGAACTTTTCTCTCCACGATATCTCATTTGCGACTGGTGTGCAGTGACGACGGTATTCATTTTTATGAACCGACCGACCGCCCTACCAAAATTTTTGGTACTGGTCCGCTGGAATCTTATGGTATTGAGGATTGCCGCGTCAGTCTGATGGATGGCATTTATCACCTCACTTATACCCAGGTTTCTGAAAGTGGTGTAGGTGTGGGCCTGATGCGGACGACTGACTGGGTGAATTTCCGTCGGGAGGGCATGATTCTTCCCCCGCACAATAAAGATTGTGCCTTGTTTGAAGAAAAAATTAATGGCCAGTATTACTGTTTGCACCGGCCGTCGGGTATCGATTTAGGTGGCAATTTTATTTGGGTGGCCACTTCCAATGATCTCCTGCGTTGGGGCGAACACGCCTGTATACTGCATACCCGCGAAGGCATGTGGGACTCTGCACGCGTTGGTGCCGGCGCATCGCCTATTCGCACGGAAGAGGGCTGGCTGGAGATTTACCATGGTGCCGACCAGCATAACCGGTATTGTCTTGGGGCAGTATTACTCGACCTGAATAACCCTGGCAAAGTGCTGGCACGCTCCGAAAAACCATTATTTGAGCCCGAAATGCCTTATGAAACAAGAGGCTTTTTTGGTAATGTCGTGTTTACCAATGGCCATTTACTGGATGGCGACAAAATCACGATGTATTACGGCGCTTCAGATGAAGTCATCTGTGCCGCTGAATTTTCGATCAAAGCGGTTTTGGCTGAGCTCAAAGCCCAACGCACCTAACCACTATGCTGCAAAAATTAACACAAGAATTCCGCTTTTTTGGCGCTCATCCGCTGGATATGCGCATGTTGCTTATTACCAATCTGATATACGGAATGGTGATGCCTATTATCGAACTGTTTATCGGGGCGTACATTATGCGCAATTCCGAAGACGTGAGTCTGGTAGTGATTTTTCAACTGGCACTTTATACCGGTATTCCAGCCACATTTCTCATCAATGGGTTACTACTGAAGTATTTCCCCATTGCCCGGCTCTATTCATTGGGTATGTTGTTGAGTGGTGTTTCGATGACAGCCATGATGATGCTTCACGAATTAAGTACGTTGGGCGTATTTGCGGCTGGATTAATCATGGGTTTGTCCTACGGTTTTTTTTGGTCAAACCGCGATTTTTTGGCATTGAATACTACGAAGGACGGTAATCGCAATTATTACTATGGCATTGAGACTTTTCTTTACACCATCACAGGAATCGCCGTCCCACTGGCTGCTGGTGCGTTTATTGGTGCTACTCAAAAGCAAGGCTGGTTTGCCGGCAATGTCAATGTAGCCTATTATTTCCTTACCGCTTATGTCTTTCTGCTCACGATCTTTGCCAGTATGCTGGTACACCGGGGGAATTTCCAGAATCCAAAAAAATCGCCTTTTGTTTTTTTTAAATTCGACCGGTTATGGAATAAAATGATGGTATTGGCTTCGCTCAAAGGTGTTGCCCAAGGATATATTGTTACGGCCCCGGTCATTTTGATTTTAAAATTAGTCGGAAAAGAAAGCGAACTGGGTTTGTTGCAATCAATGGGCGCCTTTCTGTCGGCTATTCTCCTGTATATATTAGGCCGGACGACGGGCCCCAAACACCGCTTATTAACCTATGGTATTGGGCTTTCGTTGTTTCTTGCCGGCGCGCTGATCAATGCCGGTTTGTACTCCGCTACAGGCGTTATTGTGTTTGTGATGTGTCTTATCTTCGCCCGTCCGCTCCTGGACATTGCGTATTTCCCTATTCAATTGAAGGTGATAGATGTGGTGGCCCAAAAAGAAAACCGCAACGAATTTGCTTATATTTTCAACCATGAATTGGGTTTATATATTGGCCGTTTGTTCGGATGTGGCTTGTTTATTGTATTGGCCCGATATGTGAGTGAGGAAATTGCTTTGCGATATGCCCTGCTGACAATTGCGTTGGTGCACTTTCTGGGGTATTTTATGGCAAAGAGTATTCTTAGGGAGCCGGAGATGCAGTCGTAGTTTTTTTATCACATATTTGATACTTATGCAAAAGTCATTCATCGTCATTTTTTTATTCCTCGCGTTCACTGCCTGCAAAACGAAGCAGCAGTTCCTCCCCCAATCAGTACCGGTAACGCAGGTAAAAGTGCCGCGCATCGAAAAAATGCCGCGCCAGCCCAAACCCTATAAGTATAAAGATTGGCACCAGGCCGCACTTGATTTCGACCGTATTGCTTATGATTATAACGCGAAAGGCGAACTCTGGCCGCTTATTTGGGACGACCCCAATCAACGCAATGGATTTGGGCAATCTACATACGGCATATATACCGCCTTGGGCGATGTGCGGGAAGGGGCTTTGAAAAATAATGGCGAAGCGCATGAAGGATTAGGCGCATTCGGGTCGCTGTTGGGCAGTACTTTGGTGGGCATTGATAAAAGCAACCAGGATGGCCGCAATTTTGTAAAAATGTCCAGGAACTATTTTAACCGCGACAATGGCTGGAATATCATGATGAACTTTACCAACAAAGCAGGCCATATCGGCGGCGGTTACGGCAATGATTACTGGTACGATGTGATCAATAACCTGCTGTTCTATGCCGTGGCTGATCATTACCCGAAGGAAACGGAACTCAATGGGCTTATGCGTACGGTAGCCGATCAGTTTTATCGCTCTGATTCTGTGATGCAAAGCAGTTATAGTTGGTCATTTTTTGATTTTGAAATTATGCAGCCTGGTAAAAATCATATTCCCGCCCAGGAAGATGTCGCCGCCGGTTATGCTTTTATCGAATATGCCGCATACCTGAAATTTGGCAATGAAAAATACCTGCGCGCCGCTCAAAATGCCATGACGGTCCTGGAAAGCCAAAAAGAAAACCGCTCCTATGAAATTCTGATGGCTTTCGGGCCTTATATGGCTGCTCGTTTGAATGCCGAAACCGGCACCCATTACGATGTTCAAAAACTGATGAACTGGACGTTTGACGGCGATGCTGTCGGTCGGGAAGGGTGGGGCGTGATCGTGGACAACTGGGGTGGTTATGATGTAAGCGGTATGAGTGGGAGCACCATTCACAACGGCGGTTACGGCTTTCTGATGAATACTTTTCAATTAGCCTGGCCACTTACGGCAACCGTGCGCTACGACCAGCGGTACGCCCGAGCCGTGGGCAAATGGATGCTCAATGCCTCCAATACCGCCCGGTTCTTTTACCCTTATGAAATGCCCGATTCATTACAGGCCCTCCCCGATCGCAAGGCCGCAACCAAAGGTGTGGTGGCTTATGAAGGATTGATTAAACAATCTATATACGATCAATATAAAGGCATCACACCTTTTGCACAGGGCGACGGGCCGCTTTGGGCACCCGGAATGCCACCAGAAACTATGTTTTCGGTATACGGGAGCAGTCAGGTGGGCTTTTTCGGGGCTACCATCCGGCCCACCAACGTAGAAAAAATCCTGCAAATTGATTGTCGCGCCACCGATATGTTCCGCAAAAACGAAGCATTTCCCACCTGGTTGTATTACAATCCGTATGAAGTCCCCAAGCAGGTACGCATAGACGTCGGAACCGCCAAAGTTGATATTTATGATGCCGTGAACCGCGTATTTGTGGCGCGCAGCGTGAAAGGCGAAGTGACCTTCACGGTTGAACCTGATGCCGCCCGGTTATTCGTACTGGTGCCCGCCGGGAGTACTTACAGGGTGGAAAAAGGAAAGTTATTGGCCGGAAATGTGCCTGTGGATTACAGATACTAAGAAGGAATGTTCAATGGTCAATTAAAAGTTGACCATTGAACATTAAAAAAGTTCAGCGTGCCCAAATAACACCGAATATTGTTCGCACCAAACCAGCAGGAATTTCTGCGTGTCGGTATTGGCGGAAGCGGGAACCGCTAATTTGACATTCCCGAGTGTGATATCCTGACTGATCTCCGTGTAATCATCATCCTTTTTTGAAGCGGACAAATAAAGCCGGAGGTCAGGTCCGCTGTCTGAATCAAAGTTTTCAAGGATCAGGAATTTGTTGCCATCCTTATCTTTGATCAGTTGGACTTTTCCGGAAGTACTGTGTCCATTATTCACAAAACTACCAGTGGAAAGCACCACATCACCGGCAGCCAATACGATTGGATCGGTGTTGGTAGCTGGATCTTTTTTGCAGGCCGTCAAAAGAGTGAGCGCAAAAGCGAAGAAGAGGCGTTTGTACATGGGTATGATTTTTTTTAAGGCAAAGATAGCTGCACCTTTTTAAAATCAGATCAATTGTATCTTATCATGTCTCTCATCCATCGTCTCCCACAATTCAATTTTATTCCCTTCAGGATCCATGATATGGACACATTTATCTTGTGGATGATTTATTGCCCTGACCATCCTTCTGGCCTTCTTTCTCCAATATAGGCGCTATAAATCCCAGACGTGCTCTTAGTTAAAGTCTACCCTGCAGTCCACGCTAAAGCCCACTCTACAAAACTCAAAACTCATAACTTATAGCTCATAACTAACCACTATCTTTGCGCACAAATGGCAAAACAAAAATACTATGTGGTGTGGGAAGGGATCAAGCCCGGTATTTATGACAACTGGACTGATGCCAGTTTGCAGGTGCAGGGCTATACCGGTGCCAAATATAAATCCTTCGGCAATAAGACAGAAGCGGAAAAAGCATTCCGGAGCAGTTACTGGTCTTATGCCGGACAAGATACCAAAACCGCGGTCAAAAAGACGGTTACTGAACTCACTAAAATAAATGTCAATCCCGATAGTCTTGCCGTAGACGCAGCGTGCAGTGGCAATCCTGGACCGATGGAATACCGGGGTGTACATATCCGCACAGGTAAAGAAGTATTCAAAATGGGCCCATTCCCGGATGGCACCAATAATATCGGTGAATTCCTCGCACTCGTACACGGACTCGCTTGGCTCGCCCAAAACAACAGCCCCAAAGTGCCTATTTATTCCGACTCCAAAACTGCGCAGTCGTGGATTAAAGCCAAAAAATGTCGCACCAAGTTAGAACCCACCAAACGCAACCACGATATTTTCGTCCTGATCGACCGCGCAGAAAAATGGCTGGCCACGAACAAGGTGACTAATCCGATTATTAAATGGAATACGGAAGAATGGGGAGAGATTCCGGCGGATTTTGGGCGGAAGTGAGGGCGTAATAGCAAAAAATATTAAAAATATACCGTTTTTTACTTAATTCAAATCAAAAGATCTAATTTTGTATTACCCAAACGTTTCGGACGTATCGAAGAGGATTGCTTTACGAATTATGATTCTTGGGTATGTAAATCCACAAAATAGCATTTGCTACTTTGTGGCTTCTACTTTGTATAAGCTATGAAAAAACAGTCTATTTACTTTCTTCTTTTTTGTACTGGATGTTGATGGAACACGACATATCGACATCAGGATCTTTTGACATCACGCTCGGAAAAATCCTTTTAAATCCGTGTCTAATCCCTCAAATCCGTGTTCCATCGACATCACGCACATCGACACCCCAGTCGAAAAATCCGTGCCTCATCCATCAAGCCAAATCACGTTTTCCCTAAAACCACCACCGCCATACTGCGCATCTCTTCCACCAATACCGTTTTGAACGGCTCCAGCCAAAGCAACTTATGCTGCTCAACCAGGGAATCGAGTAGTGGTCTGGTTAATAAGTACCGCTCACTCTCATCTGGCAGCCAAAACCGGCCATCGCCCAATGGAATCATTTTATCAGCCAATCCAACGTCGGTGGCTGTCCGGATAAAGAGGGAACCGCCGGGCCGTAATACCCGGACCAATTCGCCAAATAGCTGCTCAAAATGCACCTGGCTTTCCGCAAAATGCAGCACGGCACTACAAATCACATGGTCAAAACTATCCTCTGGAAAAGGCAGCGATTCCACAGCGGCTACCTGAAACCTGTCGTCCGGAAGGTCGGGATAATGCTGCCTTAATGCCACCTCCGCCTCCGGGTTGCGGTCAGTCCCGAATATCCGGATACCTTGCTGTACAAACCAGTACATGTTGCGCCCTCCACCAGCCCCGGCATCGAGAATTGTATCGGAAGCGGCGTACCGGCCTTTCATGATTTGGTCGAGTAGGTAGACGTCTGTGTTGCCGGTGAATGTGGTAAGCGGGTGCATGTGTTGTGATTTTGTGGGTGTAAATATGCGATTTTTATTCGGCTCATTTCATTTTACCGTCAATCCTGATGCGTTCCTTCAATGGCGACCATTTTTCCGGCCAGCGTAAAAAGCTGCATCAATATGACTTATCCCACCGCAACAAGTCTCGGATCACTCAACTCTTTTTTGATCATAAAAGAGTCTGACAACAAATTAAACCAAATTTGAAGACAAGTAGCATTCCTGATGGGCTCTTCCCCCAGACTGGTTTCGGGAATTTTGGTCACTGCCTCGACCACTAGTGCACCACCACCACCATTCCCCCGATATGCCCATCCATCTCCACTTTCACAAAATAGGTCCCTGAAGGCAACTCCGTAGCAATGGCAATATCATGCGGGCCACTTCCTAATGTCATGGATTGCTCCTTGATCACTTGCCCGGCCGATGACAGCAGCGCGTAAGTCAATGGTGCCGATTGGGGCAAATCAAGGTGCAGTGAACAGGTACCGTGATTGGGATTGGGCAAAATGGCGAGTTGGTAAGTAGTCTCTAAATAATGCGCGTTGCCAATAAAGGTATACACCTCCTGACAGGAAGAGTCCACGCCGCAAGCATTATAGGCGTACAGGCATACCTCGCGTGGTTCCTGATCTTGATACATGTGCACTGGATTGAGTTCCGAACTGAAGTTGCCGTCTCCAAAATTCCACAAGACTGTATTTTCTCCTGTAACGGTACTTTGGAAATAGACCGTCGTAAAGGCTGCATTATAAACGAAAGACACTTGCGGCAAAGCACAAGTCACCATCACCGTTTTACAGAAAAAAGCTGTTCCGCAGGCATTGGTCACGGTCTGACAAACTTTGTAAATTCCTGCAGCGGGAAAGGTATGGATGGGATTGGCACCGGTTCCGGTGGTATTATCGCCGAAATCCCAGGCAATACTGTCGGCATTCATGGCGAAACTGGTGAAGGTCGTTTCCAGTTCGTTGGTCATAAAAGCAAAACCTGCTGTAGGATTGGTACAATACAACTGCAATTGCTGCGCGAAAGGCCTGGGTTCGCCAATACTAGATCGGTTTTCGGCCCACGCAGCGGTGATTTTTCCATTAAAAGGGGTATTCAGCTGAATACGGGATTTTACACCAGTGGTATTCGTCGCCACCGGACGGGTATGTTCCGGCCATGCGAAATCGCCGTTGGTATCTAAATAAACCGCCAGCAGGTCTTTGGGAAAAACGCCGTTCGAATTACCGTCGGAGACCAGGAAAACAGGTTGGTTGTCGGCAACGCGCAATTCACCCTGGTGCGAAATATAGGCCGCGCTGACTGGGAAAATAGCTTTGCCTTGCCCTGTAAGTAATTGGACACCAGTTACTTTGTCCAACTTTTGCACATATTCGCCAACTTCTCCCTGCGCCGCATCGGAATATTCACAAATGGCCCAAATATTGGCAGCACCCGAACTGAAGGCAATTTTCACATCCCTTTCAAAATAAGTCGTTTGGGCGGAAAAGTCGGTCCCGTTGATGCCCCACGGCAAACTGCCATCGGGATTAATCCGCTGCACAAAACCATGTGGCTGAATACCTTGTGCGCCCGAATAACCAAAGTATAACACGTCGCCATCTTTGATGAACGGGTAACGGCGGTTGAATACCGTATAAAACGTATTGGACAGTGCCACCGGACTTGCCCAAACAGCAGCGCCATTGCTATCGTACCGTTGGGCATACGGCAACGAACTGGGCGAAAAACCACTGCGGTCGTGGATAATCACCACCACATCACCGCCAGACAGTTCTGCCAATTCCCCGCCGCTCGTTTTATGGCCTGCAACAGCAGGTACCAGTGTCACCGGATTGGCCCATATTGCCGTGCCATCTGCCGCTACTTTTTGCAACAGCCCATTATTGCCGGGCAGCCAACTGATAATCGCCTCGCCGGTGTTCAACGGTAGTACTTTTACATCATAACCTGCCCCCGGACTAATACCTGATGGCCCCCACAATTGCGAACCATCAGGCGCAATCTTATGAATAATGGCAGGGTTGCCCGAGCCAGTGCCCGTAAATCCAATATAGATATTGTTGTTTTTGTCAACCGTCACCGACCAGGTTACGGTAAATGAACTCATGGCGACCGTATTATCCACCACCATGCCTTCCGGGCCAAATAAGGA
Organism: Saprospiraceae bacterium; assembly: GCA_044350415.1. GTDB lineage: Bacteria > Bacteroidota > Bacteroidia > Chitinophagales > Saprospiraceae > M3007. The sequence goes on from JBILHQ010000064.1 coordinate 11,969, forward strand.
AATACCATTTTCATCGAGCAGTTGCAGGCGCATTTCATAGTACTGTGGTGCAGGTACATCATGCCAATACGCCACATAGGTCTTTCCATCGCTGGTACCGATGGATTGGATATCGCCGGTTTGTACTGCGGCTACTGGCGTGTTGAGATCGGTATTGCTGGTCCATTGTGCATAGAGGGAACAGGAAGCCAGGAATAGTGTAACAATGAGGATAAATTTTTTCATAAAATAGATGTTAGGAATGCTGTTAAAGAATATGTTTCGGTTAGTCATAGGTTAGTTAAGTGATTGCAGTACCTGTCAAAAGTAAATATATTTTTCGGCCAATGAAAGATCTTTTCCGTTTTTATTTGTCGTCAACTGTCAAATGACTAATGATCGAAGTAATTCTCGTATCAACGGTGCAATTTTGTCCAGGAACATTTCATGGTCACAAAAATTGCTTTGATTTTCGGCCATCTCATGGCTACTGAGCAAACAATAATATTGCTCCACCGCCCTGGCAAAACATTCGACCGTCCTGTTTTGATAGGCACTTAGTTGTTTTTTGCGCATATTTTTCCGGAACAAAACCCCGATCTGCCCCGCAAGGGCACTGTTGTCGTCGGAGGCATAATTGCGCTGCACCAATTGACCGAGATGGTAATCAATAAAATGCCCAAATTCGTGGGCTGCAGTCCGGTGGATATCGCCAATATTGGAGATGCCAATGGCCTTGAACCGGGGATGAAAAAAGCCTAAGCTATCTCTTGTGTGTATGTGTTTGTCCGGTGTAAAAGAGATCATCAAACCATAATTGCGGAACAGTTCAGACAAATCAACGACTGTTTCAAAAAAAGAATACAAGCAATTCCGGATCGTATTGACGTGAATATCCAGAACTTTCTCGCCATGCTGCTGCTTTACTTGTACCCCGAATTTTGGGAGCAGGATATTATCAATATTAGTGCGGCTGTAGCTGGTTTGTTCGCCTTTATTGTAGGTACTTTCATTTTCTTCAATCTGTAGTTTGATATCACTTTTTTTGAATTTTATTTCGTCTTCCATTTCATGAAAAACGGGCCAAATTCTGGATTTTTCATGAATAAGACTCGCCAAATTGAATTGAACCCATGTCATCGAACCGGAATTTCTTTTCCTGAAGCCTTTGACATATTCGGCCGGCGTTAATTTGCCATCTACCCTTTCCATCCGGTGCTGTATGTCGGGATGCATTTCGTAAGTCTTTTTGGCTAAATAGTAGTAATAATTTTGGGTGATTACCAGGAGATCTAAATTGGTGACGCAATACCCTTCATAATCTTTCGGGGTGGATGACTTGTCTTTTTTTCGGGCATTGGTGGGAAAAATATACGATTGAGCGTTCAATTTTACGACAGGCAGCACAAACCCCTCTCCCGCAAAAAACGCCTCATCTACTTCAGGGATAAACGCCGGTTGCGGGCCGTCAAAACCCAAATCGTTCAGCATCCGGTAATCTGATACACTATTTCGGTAGTCCTGAATGGATAACTCAATTCCTTTGAAGGAAAGCACTTGTGATTGCATCGCCACTGTTTTTATCAACCACAAAGGTAAGGATTTTTGAAAAGGATTATGGCGCCAATACAACCGCAAGAACCTCGCTCAGTATCGCAATACCCGCAAAAATAATTGCTAAAGTACGCTTATCTATCCTGAATAACGAATAGGCGGCAGTCAGTAAAAGTACCAACTCAAACAGGATCCTTAATGGCAAGTCAAGCTGGTATGCTGAAAGAGGGGCCGCAAACAACCCCCAAAGAGTCATGGCAACCGACGGCAATACCAGCGCAAATCCATACTTTTCCAGCGTGTTTTTTCCGGTTCGAAACCCGAAATAACCCAGGGAAACGTACATGGTAATCTCCAGTAAAAAGGCGGCAATTTGATTCGTAAAATTGATGGTTTGCATGTCTTTAAATGATGTCACCTTAATGAAGTATTTGCTGAAACAAACGCTGAAGTGTTTCGGCAGGATCAGCGCACAAGCCTGGGTGAACAGCCGACATCTGTACCACCGTGCTTCGCTTGGCGGTCAGCCACCGAAATCGTCCGGCGGTATCCAGGGTTGCAATCGGACTGGCTGGCGCCTTTCCCATACAGATTTGCTCCAGGGCATGCAGGTTGGTTTTGATATTTTCCAGATCGATATCGCCATACAATGCCTGCAACCGCTTTTCGTCCACCGTATACAACATGTGTAAAAAAGCCGTTTTTTTACAAAAAAGCATCACCCCAACATTCAGAAATTCTTCCCGCTCCACCCGCGGGACGACCCGGATAATGGCGTATTCAAATAACTGAGTCTCTTGCATGGTTCGCTTCGTTTACGAAAATAGCGGAGTGTTGAATTCTGCTGGTTAAAAACTGGTAATAGACTTCCCGTCTTTCTGCCGGCGACTGTTCCGAATCGCCGCTTTGCAACCATGAATCAGGAATAAGATCGGTCACCGTGCGAATGACAGCAGGCGTGAGGATTGATTTCATTTTAGCATCTGCCTTTTTCAGTTCATTGGCCTGCGGCAGCAAAACATGGTTTTTGATCAAAGCAAAAGGTTTAAGCGCTTGCTCCTGCCAGCTGTCCCAGTTGTGGTGAAAATACAAGCAAGCGCCATGGTCGATCAGCCACAAATCCTTGTGCCAGGTGAGCATATTGGTATTGCGGGCAGTGCGGTCCACATTGGTCAGGAAGGCATCCAGCCAAACAATTTCTGAAGCCAGGACGGCATCAATCACCGTCACTGCAGGATCGTAGGTAATGGAGCCCGATAAATAATGGACGCCAAGGTTGAGGCCCACGCTGGCACGCAACAAGTCCTGAATCTCCTCATCAGGTTCTGTACGGCCAAAAGCTTCGTCCAGATTGGCGAAAACAAGTTCGGGCATCCTGAATCCCGCAGCGCGGGCCAACTCACCACCCACAAGATCGGCAACCAGTGCTTTAGTGCCTTGTCCCGCGCCGTGAAACTTGATGACATACAAGAATTCGTCGTCGGCTTCGGCGATGGCGGGCAAAGAGCCGCCTTCCCGAAGCGGCGTGACATATCGGGTGATATTAACCGTTCTTAACAGGGGTGGTTGGTGTGGCATAAACGGACGCGTTATACTTTTTTCAAAAAACAGGCCTTCAGCACCATCACTGATCCATCCACCTTTCCTTCCACTTCTTCCGCATCGTCAGTGAGGCGGATATTTTTAACTTTCGTGCCGCGTTTGATTACGTCGGATGAACCTTTTACTTTCAGGTCTTTGATCACGGTTACTGCATCTCCTTCACTGAGGAGGTTGCCATTGCTGTCTTTAACGTCCATAATATGATGTTGATAAATAAATTAGAATGCGGGTATGGTGACCTGCAGGATAGCTGATTTGTTGATCGGCCCATACAGGTGTGGAAATAATTCATTGTTGGTGGCTGTCTCCCATTTCAGTTCCGGAACCAGTAGTTCGGGGTTGATCTGCAAGAGTAAAAGCGCTTTTTCGTGGCTGTAATACCGCTCGTGGACACCTGCCAGTTGATTGGCGGTGCAAAGGTGAATAAAACCTTCTTCCCCAAACGCCGGGGATTTATAGTGATCGCTGTCGGACCAATTTTCCCATTGTGCGGGAGTGATGAGGTGATAGACCATGGAAGTTATTGCAAGCTGACCAGAAATTTTGTGGCGTAAAGGTCGCAATTTTTCTCAAAATTTAAGGACCTTGTAGTTAACTTACCTGGAACCATCCCTTTTATTACAAGGTTCCGTTGTGTGAATGCGGACCAAAATTTGTTTCAAAAAAATAAAACAAAAAGTTTTTTTATAAAATAAATTGTTTTATTTTTGCGGTGCATGGACAACAAAAGTAAAACTCCGGAACCGTTGGATGATTTTGCAAAACTCTCCTTCCTCAATAATCCGCACGACAAATATGCGCGGTACTCATTGCAAATCAGAGATTTAGCATTGGCTTTTTTTCAGTTTGCCTTAGATGTGCCCACAAAAATGCTGGTGGATTGGGAAACCCTCCAATTGTCAAATGACAGTTATATTGACGAGGACTTGCAGGGACATTATACAGGCGTCTGCTATTCGGGAATGACCGTTGCAGGCAATCCATTCCGGATTGCATTACTGATTGAGCACAAAAGTGTTCCGCCGGAGCCGGGAGAAATCACCGAACAGATCGGTCGGTATATTTTTAATGGTCGTCGCGACGATTTGAAGAAAGGCCAGTCGCTTACCCTTACTATTCCGATAGTGCTCTATCACGGGCGTAAACGGCTCACTCCTGAAACACCGGCCACTATTTTCCCCGGCGCTCCGGAAATGTTACATTGCTATGTGCCATCATTCACCTACATCATCGTTGACCTGGGTGGCACATCCGATGAAACCATAACAGAATTGGGATTTCCTGCCCTTCAGCAGTTCTTAATGGCACTTAAATACAGCCGGAATGAAAAAAAGATTGCGCTTTTCTGGACAGATTTCCTTAAATTTGCAACAGGTTTAAACGAGCAACTGCTGTATATACGGTTCGCTGTAGTTACTTTCCGCTATCTTAGCGCAACATCAACAACAATATTTAAAAAGATAAATGAGATGAAGAATATAACTGCTTCACCGGAAGAAAAAATACTCAATACTTATTTAGAAGATCGCTTCGAAGAAGCGTGGACTTTAGGAATAAAGGAAGGAATAAAGGAAGGGAAAAAGGAAGGTATAAAAGAAGGTATGGAAAATACTATTCTAATATTTATCCGCAAGAACCCCGCCTTAACAGACGGCCAAATTGCCGATCTTTTTGAAGTGTCCTTATCTTTTGTCAAAAAAATTCGTACATCTCAGGGTTAGTGCCTTGATCACTCGAGCCGGAGGCACTAATTTATGGGAAGTTTTAAATCTGCGTAAAATCTATGCAAAAAAATCTGTGCAAAATCTGCGCGAAATATTCTCTTAAGCCGGCCCCTTTCATCGCTTTATAGCACCAACAACCATTCTCTTTCTGCCAAAAACTGCGTTTCTTTAACCTGTGACGCCAATTTTTCCCGCTCTTTGTCTATACGCAGCGGATTCGACGACATTTTTTTCAAAAAGAACACTAAATTACGGTACATATCCCGGTGATACCCGCCTTCCTTATGCCGCCGCAGGTAGGTGCCGAAACTGTCGAGCAACGAATCTAATACCTGCCATTCTCCCCGCTCAAAATAAATGCGCAACAGCATCCTGCGCACGTCAAAGTTCTCCAACATATCACTCATTTCGACATAGCGCAGGAGTTCCAGCGCTTTTTCATAATCGTTTTTGCGGAAATAATAGGTGGCGAGGTTGTAACGGAAAATATTATCCTGATCGCGGGGCGGCAGAAACGATTGAAATTCACCCAGATAAGCATACGCCCATTCCCATTCGCTCAGTGCTACAGCGATATTCATAACATTGCGGTACGTGAATTTGGACAAGTAGCCATTTTCCAGAAAAACACCCCGCTCGAGTCCGCTCCGGTATAAATCAAATGCCTCTCTGATAAATTTTTTGTCGGCAGCATTGATTCGGCGAATACAAACATTGATAGCCAGGATGCAAAAATCCCGCAGATCGGAAGCCGGAAAAGCCGCAGCATCTTCCACGATATGTTTTTTGAGCCGGGTAAAATACTCCTCCTGCTGCGGGGAGGTCAGGGCCATATAACTGTAAAACCACACATTTACTGCCGGAACATCGTTAAAAACACCCTTTTCTGCCAATTGTAAGGTGACCTCCAAATAGGGAATAGAGACCGAAATATCCTTCAGGGTTTGTTGCATAAAAACAGTACACGCCTGTCGCAAAGTATTGATCGCCGGATAATTGCTGAAAGAACTGCTGATGGTTTGCATATATCCCGAAACACTGCGCTGCCGCAACCGGAGCATTTCCCAGGATTCGTTTTCCAGGGAAAACTGCCGAAAATAATAAGTATCATCCTGGTGCCCACTTTTTTCAAGATCCGATTTGGAACGGGCGATTTCCTTTTCAAAAAAAGTCTCCAGGCCCAGTTTTTTCAGGGATCGGCGCAGGTGTAAGTTGATATTGGAAGGATCTTTTTGCCAATCGTTCCAGGCAAGGCAGGCGCGCAACACCTCCAGCAAATACGTCATCAGGTGGCGGATTTTACCGTCGTCGAAAGCGGACTTGTCTTTAAAAACAAAGCGATAAGCGGCTTCTTTGCCCAGCACTGTCAGTTTTTGGGCCGATTGCAAGCGTTTTTCCGGGATTTTGGCCGCTGTTTTCTCGATAAAGTCGAGCAGCAGTATTACTTCCGGACGGGCATTGAACAGTGGTGACCGGAGGGCTTTATGCAGCAGTTTTCTTTCGGCATCGGGCAATGCCTGCCAGGTTTTGAATAATAAACTATTTTCCATGGATATTTTCTGCACAAATATTCATGCAAATATATGTAAATCAACATTTTAAAAAATAAAAAGGCTATTTATTTCGACAAATGCTGTTTTTTGTCTTTGGCGGTAAAATACTAAAAGACACACCTTTGGAAAAAATCAAAAAGTTTATAATCAAAAAAGAATATCCTATGAAGAAAGTACTTTTAATGGTGGTTGCAGTGGTGGTGAGTTGGGTTGGGTTGTCAGGGCAGGGATGCTCAGTCGATACTCTGAAAACGCAGGGCCAGATAGATAGCTTTTCAATTAATCATCCCGGGTGTGCTGTGGTTGGAGAACCTGGTTTAATCATTTCCGGTCAAAATATTACCAACTTAAATGGACTTAGCGGAGTCACCACGGTAACCGGCGCTCTGAATATCGTAAGTTGCCCTGCGCTTACGAACCTGAACGGATTATCTGGTCTTTCTACCGTAAATGGCGTAATCTCCATTCTCAATGATGGTGCCTTGGTCAATTTGGATGGGTTGCAAAATATTATATCATTAAATCCTGACCCCAATACAGGCAAAACTCGAATTGATGTGTCCTGGAATAATTTTCTGGTCAACTTAAGCGGTTTGCAAAATATTGATACCGTCTGGGAAATTAACATATTCAAGAACTATTCTTTAATCAATTTAGAAGGTCTTGAGGGGCTCAGGTATGTTTATGATTTCAAGGTAGAGTTTAATCCTGCTCTTCTTCATCTTTCCGGGTTACAAAACTTAAACCACATTGAAACCAGAATGAAAATATCAGTTAACCCTTCTTTAATTGATTTAACTGGCTTGGAAGGACTTTCAGTTGTCGGTGTTCTTTCAGTTGGGAATAATTCGTCATTAACCAGCCTGAATGGAACAGAAAATATCATATCAGCAGGAAGAATTACTATTAATCAGAATCCCGTTTTGAAAAACTTTAATTTTGAACACATCACTACACTTAATAACGGATTATTTATTAGTGGAAATCCTCTTTTGGAAAACCTGAGCGGATTACATAATTTGCAATCCGTTGGTGTACAGATGACTATTAGTAACCTAAATTTTATTACCAATCTTGAAGATATCAATCAACTTATAGTCACCGCGAAGTGATTTTGTAAAATGATCGGTTTTCATCAGTTCCGTTGACAAGGCGTAAAACGCAGGCGATGCAGCGCATCGGCGAGGCTTTACAACGCAGTCAGCGGGGCGGAGGGAAACCGAGCAATTACAAAACCACTTCGCGGTGGCTATACATCATTTGATGGCTATCTTAATATCAGCGATAATGCACAGCTTTCTGATCTGACCGGCTTAGAGAATATTCAATCAGTGGGTGGTCAGTTGGCGATTTATGGTAATAATGCACTTAAAAGTTTAAAGGGACTTGAAAATATTAATTCATTGACTTACTTTAGTATAGATCGTTGTCCATCTTTAAAAACATTGTCCGGATTAGAGCAAATAACGCAACTTGCAGGTCTTAGTTTCTATAAAAATGATTCACTTACAGATATTTCCGGATTAAAACATCTTATATCTATATAAGATGTTTTCTCAGTAAGGGATAACTGGGAACTTAAAAGTTTATCCAACCTTGAAAGCTTGATTTCAATAGGTGGAAATATCACCATTACAGGAAATACCAGCCTTCCCAATTGTTCCGTTTTCAGTATTTGTGATCGACTTTTGAATACGCCCCAAGACATAATAATTGAAGGAAATGCACCAGGTTGCAATTCAACTGCTGAAGTTGAACTTGCCTGCAGTGGAAAAACTATGATTATCTCCGTATTGAAAGATAATAACAATAATTGTATCGCCGATACCTCGGATATACCTGTGCCCCAGGCCATTGTCCATCTCGACGCCAATACCCAACACACCATCCGCCCAACTCACCCCAACGGCCAGGTTAAATTCGGCTACCTCGACACCGGCACCTTCTCCCTCTCCCTCCCGCAATTCCCCAATGAAAATTGGGCAATATGCATAGATACCATCTGGATCAATCCCGACACTTTTCCCGACACCATTAAAACAACCTTCCTCTTAACACCCCTCACCCAATGCCCAGATTTGTCGGTAGACTTAGGTCTGCCGACATTTTTCAGGGGGTGTTTGGCCACCTCACCAGTGCAAGTCAAAGTAACCAACCTCGGCATGATAACCGCCGAAGACGTACAAGTCGCTCTGGTAATACCTTTTTCTGCTATGGAATTGGTCTCCTCGACGCCCCCCGTAGCCGCTCAAAATGGCGATACCCTGTTTTTTTCAGTCGGCGACTTGCCTGCCCTTGAATTCACATCGGTCAACCTGACGGTCAAAACCAGGTGTGATACCTTTTTGCTCGACCAGTCGCTGTGCTTAGAAGCATTCGCCGGCATGTCTAACCCTTGTCCGTCGACCCCGTTGTCCTTTTCAGAAATCAGGGTATATTCCGAATGTTTGAGCGATACCACTGTGCGATTTACGTTGAAAAATGTTGGAAACGCACCTACGCAGGCCCTGCACGAATACGTGATTATAGAAGATGAGGTCATTCTCAAAAAGAGCTGGTTTACCCTCGCACCGCAGGAATCTATGACGGTGGATGTGGATGCCGATGGGTCCACTTTCCGCCTTGAAGCAACGAAATTCGACGACGGCACCAAAACAGCCACAGCCATTGAAAACTGCGGCGGCCTCACTCCCGGATTTATCACTGCCTACTGGATTGATGAAGGGGTGAAAGATTATGATTTTGATTGCCGCCGGGTGGTTTTAGCCTACGATCCTAATATCAAAACAGCCATCCCAACCGGCGTGGGACCCGAACACCTGTTGGCCGCCAATCGCCCGATTCAGTACACGATTGATTTTCAGAATACCGGAACAGATACCGCTTTCCGGGTGCTGTTGCGCGATGTGTTGTCGCCGAATCTCGATGTGAATACTTTTTCGCCGGGTTTCTCCTCCCATCCTTACGATTGGGAAATCAGAGACGGCAATATTTTAGAGGTGACGTTCTCTCCGATTGCTTTACCCGACAGCAACACGAATGAAGTCGCTTCTCACGGGTTTTTCTCCTTTACTATTCAGCAAAAAAACAATCTCCCTTACGGTACCGTCATCGAAAACAGTGCGGCGATTATTTTTGATTTTAATCCACCCACCTTCACCAATACGGTTTTTCATACGATCGGCGAATTGCTTGTGAGCGCCCAAGAGCCACAATCATATCCGCAGTTGTGGCAGATCATGAATAACCCAATGAAATCATCCGCAACTTTCCGGGCCAAAGAGGGCATTCGGGGCGAGAAACAATTCGACCTGATTGATACTGGCGGACGGATCATGTATTCTGAAAAATTCTACGACCAGGAATTCACTTTCGAGCGTGGGAATTTCGACAGTGGATTGTATTTTTTCCGGATTGTGGATGATAAAGGGCGAGTTTTTTCCGGGAAAGTGGTAATTAGTGAATAAGGAATACCGAATATCGAATACTGAATACTGAATATCGAAGTAGCGTAGATCCCACCGAATTATTGGTTTTAAAACAGACAATTACCTTAAATCATCCTATTTAGGGTGTACGCTACGGTACTTCGATATTCGATATTCAATTGTTCGATATTCCGTAAATTCCCGTACTTTTGCTCCCATTTTGCCAAACCATTCAATATGTCGATACCCAAACGTTATTTAGTTACCTCCGCTCTCCCCTATGCCAACGGTCCGTTGCACATTGGTCATCTTGCCGGCGCTTACCTGCCAGCCGATATCTATGTCCGTTACCTGCGGTTGATGGGACGCGATGTGGTATACGTTTGTGGCTCCGATGAACATGGCGCGGCGATCACCGTGAAAGCGCGGAAAGAAAACACGACGCCACAAGCGGTAGTGGACCAATACCACGCAAGTCTGCGGGATACTTTCAAAGGAATCGGCATCAGTTTTGATATTTACCACCGCACCACCGCGCCTATACACTACGAAACATCGCAGGATTTTTTCAGACAACTGCTTAAAAATGAACAGTTTGATGAAATCACAGGCGATCAGTACTATGATGAAACGGTAGGACAATTCCTGGCCGACCGCTATATCATGGGTACCTGTCCCAACTGTGCCAACCCGGAAGCGTATGGCGACCAATGTGAAAAATGTGGCACCTCCCTCAATCCCACTGATCTCATCAATCCGCGGTCGACCCTCAGTGGTTCTACGCCGGTCAAACGCCCGACCCGCCACTGGTTTCTCAAATTGAATGAGCACGAAAGCTGGTTGCGCGAATGGATTAATACCGGCAAAAACCCGGAAGGGGAAGTGGTACATGACCCTGCTGAATGGAAAAATCACGTCATCGGGCAGTGTAATTCCTGGCTCGACAGCGGCCTTCAGCCCCGCGCCATGACCCGCGATCTCGACTGGGGTATTCCTGTGCCACCAGAAGTGCCGGGCTCAGAAAAAAAAGTATTGTACGTGTGGCTCGACGCGCCGATCGGCTATATTTCCGCCACCAAACAATGGGCACTCGACAATGGCAAAGCCTGGGAGCCTTACTGGCAGGACAAAGACACTGCGCTGATTCACTTTATCGGTAAAGATAATATTGTATTCCACTGCCTCATTTTTCCGGCGATACTAAAGGCCCACGGCGGATTTATCCTGCCGGTCAATGTACCTGCCAACCAGTTTCTCAACCTGGAAGGCCGCAAATTGTCCACCTCCAAAAATTGGGCGGTTTGGGTACATGAGTTCCTCGAAGAATTGCCCGGACAAGGCGACGCTTTGCGCTTCAACATGATCAAAAAAATGCCGGAGCAAAGTGATAGTGAATTTACCTGGAAAGGGTACCAGGAAACCACCAATAACGAACTGGTCAATAACTTAGCTAATTTCGTCAACCGCGTACTCGTGCTGACGCACAAGTATTATGCAGGTGTGGTGCCGGAAATAGCGACCAGCTTCAGTTTTAAAAGTGGCTGGGAAGTGGGCGCTGATGGACAATATGATGCAGAATTAGCACAATTGCTAGCCAAAACAAAAGAATTGACTGCTCAAATTGAGGCCTTCAATTTCAGGGAGGCCTTACGTCTGCTCATGGAGATAAGCAGCGCCGGCAATGCCATTCTTCAATTCAACGAACCCTGGAAAGCGGTGAAGGAAAATCCTGAACTGGTGAAAGTGGTCATGAATATCGGTTTGCAAATCGTAGCAGCCTTGTCGGTACTCAGCCGTCCGTTTATGCCCGAAGCGGCAGAGCGGCTCCGAACCATGCTGAATTTGCCAGCCTTCAGGGATCAGGGCGAATTAGAAGCCTTGCTGCACCAACTGGGCACAGGTCAACCATTACTCCCGGCCGGTCATACCATTGGCGAAGCTGCGCACCTTTTCAACCGCGTCCCCGACGATGTCATTGATGTCCAAATTGCAAAATTACACCAAAATGATCCGGTAACCCAGCAATCCGAAACTAGTAACCCAGTAATCCAGGAACCAGCAACCCTGAAACCCATGATCCAATACGACGATTTTGCAAAAATAGATATTCGCACAGGTACTATCCTGACCGCCGAGAAAATGGAGAAGTCCAAAAAACTCCTTAAACTTTCCGTTGATCTTGGTTCCGAACAACGCATCATCCTTTCGGGCATAGCCGAGCATTTTACGCCAGACGAAGTGGTGGGCCAACAAGTAATTGTGCTGGCCAATCTCGCTCCCCGCGCAATGATGGGCACCGAATCGCAAGGCATGATCCTGATGGCCGACAGCGGCGATGGCAAACTAAGTTTTGTAAGCCCTACTGATGGATGGGCGAATGGGATGGAGGTGAGGTAGTTTCTGGGTTTCTGGCTTGTGCTTTACCCCTGAAACCCAGAACCTAGTAATCAGATCATTTTAAATAAATGAATATTACACTTGAGAAATAGTATCCTCTTTTTTCTTTTTTGGGTTTCCATTCAGGCACTTTCCGCCCAAAAACCTGCGGCGCTCAAAAGCCAGGGAGAAGCCGCATTTGTCGATAAACGCTGGAGTGAGGCACTAGACAATCTGAGCCAATACCAAACGCAAAAACCCGGCGATCTTGGTGTTTTATCCAAAATCGGACAAGCTGCATACCAATTGCATTTGCCCGATCAGGCTAAGCAATACTTAGAATTTGTGATCAAACAGGGTAAAAGCATCAATCCGACCGACTGGTACTATCTGGCGCGCACCTATCATGGTCTGCAGGAATGGGAGCTTGCAATTGATGGGTATAAGCAATTTCTACGGCTTGCTCCCGCCGATCATCCACTGCGCGCCAATGTGCGCGACAATATTTCCCGCTGCGTCAATGGCATTGGTGCGCCCGCCAATGACAATGTGGCTTTGGTGGAAAACCTGGGTACAAAAATCAATACCGCAGGCGATGAATTTGCCCCATTGGGATCTGTTAATCACAGCGATAGGTTATATTTCTCTGCGGCCCGCTCCAATGCAACTGGCGGCGTTCGCAATGACGAGGGTTACGAAGATCATAAAAAAGGACATTGGTGCAGTGATATGTATTTTTCCAACCGCACTACCGGTGGCTGGGAAGATGCAACGCCGTTCAGCGCCCTGCAAAATACATCCCGCTTCGAAGTAGCCCTGGGCTTTACCAACAATGGCCAGGTGCTCTATTTTTTTCGCGGATTCACCCTGTATGGTGGCGAAATATTCACCGATACATCCGGCTTAACCGATGAGTACAAGTCAGCACCTCAACCTTTTGCTGGTCCGATGCGCCCCGAAGAGGGTGATGAATCGCCCTATTATTTCAATGACAGTACCCTTGTTTTTGCCAGCCGTCGCCCCGGTGGGCAGGGAGGGCTTGACTTGTGGGCCAGTCAACGGTATAGTGGTGTTTGGTCGGTGGCCGTAAATCTTGGCCCGGCGGTGAATTCTGCTTATGACGAAACGACCCCATTCCTGGCATCAGATGGATTAACCCTGTATTTTAGTTCTAACCATGTGAGCGGTATCGGCGGTTATGATGTTTTTAAATCTGTTTTTTCGCCAGAATCCAGGGAATGGTCCGTCCCGGTGTCTATGGGCGTGGGTATTAATTCTTCCGGCGACGATACCTGGTTCCGGCCTGTGTCCGACGGTGCAACTGCTTATCTGGTATCCAACAAAATCAGCGACAACTATGGCATGAATGATATCTATATGGTTTATTTTAAAGAACCATTGCCAGAGCAACAGTCCAGACAAGGATTTGCGATTTTTGCCCCGATAAAAGCGGTCGAGGCCAGCAATGAATTGCCATCATTAGTAATTGCGCCACTTTTTTATACTATAGACCGCGATATTAATAATGCTGAAAATGCCAATATGATCAAATCCGTCGCTGCTGTTGCCCGGCAATTTCCGGATATCAGGTTGTTGGTCACCGTCCATACTGATGAGTCTGGTCCGGCAAAATTCGACCTTTATGCGGGTATCAAACGCGCTGA
>JBILHQ010000065.1:0-25644 GCA_044350415.1 Saprospiraceae bacterium
TTGGCCAATATCCGGCGCGCAAATTTTTCGTTAGTCAAATTCCAACCGACTGAAGCTGCCGGGAAAATGCCAATTCCGGATACCCGCGACGACTGGTCACGGCGAACGGTGGCCGTCAATAAATAGCAGTCGTTAAAAACATATTCTGCCCGGCCAATTTGCGAGTAACGACCCGATTCGGTGCCGCCACCGAATGCAACAGGTGCGCCTGTTCCTGCTCCGATCACTGTAAACGGATCCGATTCAATTTCAAAGTTGCTGCGACCTACCGAAAGAAAACGGCCTTTGTATTGTACCGTTTCAATGGCGCCAAACAGCTTTAAACTGTGTAACCGGGTATCGAAATTATATTCGAGAGAGTTGGTCCAGATGCCGGTCAGGCCATCGCCGAAGTTATTGGTCAGGAAATTATTCTGGATATCATAATCCCCTTCCTGGAAGCTGGCATCAAATTGCTTTGCATAAAAATTGCTGTATTCCATACCATAGTTGGTGCGGAGTTTCAGCCGGTGTGCATCCGGTAAAAATTTAAGCAGCGAGAATATATTAAATTCAGCAAACGCATTACCCAGCACCCGCCACGAATCGGAATTGTTGTTTTTATTTTTTTCCAGCACACTCACCATATTGCGCACGTCCGGAAACGGTCCAACTTTGCCAGCAAACTGTCCGAAGGCATCATAAACGGGTAATATCGGATGCTGCCTGATGACATCTGTCGGAATGCCATCCTGCCCGCGTTGGGTACCGACCTGTACCTGGTCGCTGCGCGAACCAGTCATATTTTCGCCAATTTTAAGCCATTCTGTAATTTTATAATCGGAATTCAGGCGAATGGTGGCTCTTTTAAAGTTGGTATTGTTGATCAATCCATCCTGATCGAACCAGGAAGTACCAAAGTATGCCTGCCCTCTATCGTTTGCTTTTGAAACATTCAGGTAATATTGTGCATTGGTGGCATTGTTGCGGTACACTTCATCGTACCAGTTGGTGCCTTTGGGTGAAAAAACATAAACCTGCCGGGGATTAGCGGTGTATGGAATCGGGCTGACCACGGCTTGTGGACCAGTGCCATAAAAATCGGACCACGAACCGCGTCTGCTGAGTGTTTGCTCAGTGGCAGCCCAGTAAGCCTGACCCCATTGCGTGGCATCCAATAATCCAATTTTTCTGCCCAGTTGCTGCACGCCGGCGATCGAACCACCTTCTACAGAAAGTTTTCCGTTCTTACCTTTTTTAGTGGTGATGACGATAACACCACCCGCACTACCAATACCATATACAGAAGCCGCCGAAGCATCTTTTAATACCTGAATGCTTTCAATATCATTGGGATTGAGATTACTGATTTCCTGGCGCGTTTGTACCCCGTCGATGACATACAAAGGGCTGTTATTATTTAATGTAGTCACTCCCCGCACCCGAACAGACGTTCTACCAGTTCCGGGTTGACCGTCCTGGGTAAAAGTTACACCGCTCACGCGCCCGTTCATCGCCTGGAGTACATTGGCATAAGGTGTTTTGGATACTTGTTCCACATTAACGACCGATACTGCGCCGGTCAGATCCTTTTTCTTTTGTGTGGTGTAGCCAATGACTACTTCCTGCAGTACATTATTATCGGCCATGACCACATTGATAGTAGTTCGGCCGTCAACGGCAACTTCTTTTGTACTCATTCCTGTATAGGAAAATACCAGAATAGCATCAGATGGGACACTGATGCGGTAAACACCGCTGACATCAGTGGTTGTACCATTTGGTACGCCTTTTTGCTGAATAGTGACTCCGGCCAAGGCTTCGACGCCATCGGTAACACTTCCCAAAACGGTAATATTGTTTTGGGATTTTGCTGCAATCAGAAACAAGCAGCCCCAAAAGGTAAATAGTAATTTTTTCATCATTAAATGTTAATTTTAATAGTCTTTTTGAGAAAGATTGGTGATTTCATGGGTATCGTGAACTGGTGTTCCGCCGCGTTTAGTGGCAACATAAGCGCCCGTTTTACAGGCAAAATCAATACACTTTTCAGGTGATGCCTGGTGGAGGTATTGCGACAGATAACCCGCCAGAAAAGCATCGCCGCTGCCTATGGTATCCTTTACATTCACCCGGTACCCTTCGTGGCTGTAAAACCCGGTATCGGTCAAACTGATTGCCCCGTTTTCACCGCGGGTTACCAGCAATACATCTATTTTACAAGCATTTTTTATCTGTATCATTTTTTCATTTTCGGTGCCCTTGAACCCGGACCATGAAGCGATAATTGCCAGTTCGTCGTCGTTCATTTTTACCATATTGGCCTTCGGTAATAGACCGCAGATCAGTTCTTTTGAAAAAAAAGGTTTTCGTAAATTGACATCAAAAACCCTGAAAGGGGCATTTTCAATCATTTCAAACAGGGTATTTTGACTGATGGAGGTTCTGGCTACCAGACTGCCGAAAATAAAGGCGCTGGTTTTCCGGATAGCATCGATGGCTATAGGGGTGGTTGCTATAAAATCCCAGGCGACGTTTTGTACGATGTCATATTGCGGATGCCCGGCATCATTCAGCATCACTTTTACAATGCCCGTTGGATGGTCATTATCCAACTGTACAAAATCGGCTGAAACCTGTTTCCCCTGAAGAAAATCCAGGATTTCACGGCCCTCTTCATCATTACCAACGCGACTGATCATACCCGAGGGCACACCGAGTTGATTGAGATGAAATGCGACATTCATTGGCGCACCGCCTGCCACTTTTCCCGAGGGAAGAAGATCCCAGAGTATTTCACCGAAACAGATTATTTGTGGAAATCCCATTTGCTGATTTAATTTTTCGCGTTTCAGGATTTGGTGTTGACTAATACTGTTTTCGCGATCGCTGCTTTCTTGTCTGGCGCCAGTTGTTTTTCAATATCTTCCAGCGAAACCCCTTTGGTTTCCGGCATCAGTTTCCAGACAAACAGTAATTGGAAGACCATCATCACTGCAAAAAATGTGAAGATGACGCCACCACCGAAACGGGTATTGAGATAAGGGAAAAGGCCGGCGATAAGCGCCGCAAACACCCAATGTGTACTGCTGCCCAGAGAGTTGCCCCACGAGCGTACCTGGTTGGGAAATATTTCAGAAATAAACACCCATATTACAGCGCCCTGGCCAATGGCATGTGCCGCAATAAAGACGAAAAGCAATACTGGTACGTATGCGCCCGATAGCCCGTTAAGAAAAATGTACGCTATCGCAGAAAGTGAAAAAATATAGCCAAAACTGCCGGCATACATCAAAAAACGACGACCATAACGATCAATCAATCCAAGGCCCAACATGGTAAACAGCAGATTGACTACGCCAATACCTACTGTGGAAAGGAGGGCAGCATTTTCACCCAGGCCCGTTTCCTTTAATATCCGTGGAGCATAATAAATGACTGCGTTGATTCCCGAAACCTGGTTGAAAAAGGCAAACAGAAATGCGAGTAAAATGGGCAGTTTATACCGTCCTGAAAAGAAATCACTTAAACCAGAAGCTTGCTGGTTGGTGTACTGCCCGGATTGAATATCGGCCAGTGCTTTTTCCGCTGTCTCCGGATTGATAATGCGAAGAATGCGAAGTGCTTCCTTTGTGTTGCCCGTTTTTAATACCAGCCACCTTGGACTTTCAGGCACAAACAGGATAGCCACAAGAAATGCCAGAGAAGGGATGGCCACTATACCCAGCATCCAGCGCCAGGCGGCAGGATCGGTGGTTCCGATAAGCCAGTTGGAAAAATAGGCAATCAAAATGCCGAAAACGATATTAAACTGGAAAAGGGCGGTTAGCTGGCCTCGTTTTTCCCGTGGGGAGATTTCGGCGATATACATAGGTGCAATCACCGATGATGCGCCCACACTTAATCCGCCGATAAACCTAAACAGCATAAGCGCCATCGCGTCGGGAGCCAAAGCTGAACCTATAGCAGATATTAAATAAAGCACTGCTACCCAAAAGAGCGCATTTTTCCGGCCCATGCTTTCGGCAGGTATGCCACCAAACATGGCGCCTGCAATGGTACCATATAATGCCATGGCAACCACCTGACCGGTCATGGTATCACTTAAGCCCCACAATTCCTGTATTGTTTGTTCACAACCAGAAATGACGGCGGTATCTAGCCCAAAAAGAAAGCCACCTAATGCGACGGTAACTGACCAGATAATTACTTTTCGATAATTCATATTTGCTGTTTTGTAACGGCAAATGTATCTGGTCGCACTTCTGGCCCTGTTTCAGGATTGTTTCAAATGCTTTCGAATTCGGACAGGCAAAATTTAATTAACAACTAATTGATAGTCATTGATTTGGGATAAATGACAAGTTTTATTAATAGCATGCAATTATATATTTTGTTACATAGGGTTTAGGGTTTGATACATTTGTTTTTTGAAAATCGTGTGTGACGGTTTACTTTACAGCGTGCCGTTCTTTATATTCGGTAGGCGAGCAGGCATATTTTGTTTTGAAGGCAGTGGAAAAATATGCCGGAGAAGAGTATCCGGTTTTATAGGCAATTTCGGCAATAGTCAATTCGCCTTCCAGCAGCAGTTGACTGGCCTTGCGCAACCGTACATGCTGGATATAATCGTTAGCACTGTCGTTGGTAAGAGCCTTCACCTTCCTGTACAGTTGAACCCTGGATAATCCAAATTCCTCACTGAGTCGCTCCACGGAAAGGGTTTGATCTGCATAATGCTCCTCCACAAAACCTATAAATTTGCGCAAAAACTGCTGATCAAGATCGCCCATCGAAGCCGGTAATTGTCCTGGCTGGATAACGGCGCTGTACACTTCACGCAGCGCAGCCCGACCAACCAGCAGGTTTTTGATAACCTCAGAAAGGAAAACCAGGTTAAAAGGTTTGGTTACATAGGCATCGGCGCCAGTTTGAATGCCTACTATTTTTTGCTCCATGGTATTCTGCGCAGTGAGCAGTACCACCGGGATATGCGATGTACGAAGGTCGGTTTTAAATATTCGGGTAAGCGACAAACCATCTTTTCCGGGCATCATAATATCGGCAATTATTAGGTCAGGAATTTCTTCTAAAGCGATTTTAAGCCCTTCGATTCCGTCATTGGCTTCCAGAATACGATAGTTTTTGCTAAATTGTTTTTTTAGAAAAGACCGCATATCTTCATTATCTTCAATCAGAAGTAACGTTTGTTCATGCACTTTATCAGCCTGTTGATGGATATTTTCTGTATTTTTTTCTTCTTCAAAATAGATCAAATCTTCTTCATAATTGATATCATCCAGTTTTTCACGCATCAATTGATCCTCTCTGAAATGTTCTTTACCCAGAGGCAGTACTACTTCAAACCGCGTCCCTCTGTCTTTTTCACTCCACAATTCGATTTGTCCTGAATGCAAGGAAACCAATTCTTTAGACAGCGACAATCCCAGTCCGGTTCCTTTTGATCTTGTACCCTGGTAAAATGGCTCAAAAGCCCTTTCTTGTTGTTCTTTGGTCATGCCTTTGCCAGTATCTTCCACTTTTACGATAGCCCTGTTGGTAATTACATCTTTTACAACGGCAACTTTTATCTGGCCATTATCGGCTGTGAATTTAAACGCATTGGAGAGTAGATTGAAAAGCACTTTGTCCATCATCGTTACATCAAACCAAACAGGCAGCGTATTTTCATGGGCTTGAAAAATAAGGTCGATATTTCGTTTATCGGCCATTTTTTGGTATGCTTTCACGATTTCACGGGCAAACCCGATCAAATCATTTTCGCTCGCCCGCACTGCCAGTTTATTATTTTCAATTTTTCTGAAATCCATCAATTGATTAACCAACCGCAGTAAGCGGAGTGCATTTTTCCTTACTAACGTAAGGTCTTGTTTAGCTTCTTTTCCGCCAGTATTACCGGCTGTAAGCAAACTTTCAATGTAACCCAGGATGAGTGAGAGCGGCGTTCTGAATTCATGGGAGATATTGGTGAAAAATTCAACTTTTGCATTGGTGGCTGTTCGAAGTTCATCCGACATGTGGACGATTTGCTGTTCGTGTTCGAGTACTTCCCGGTTTTTCATTTCCAGGGTTTTATTCATCTCGTTTTTTGCTCGCAGCGATTTTAGAAGAATTCCACCAAGTACAATAGCCATTAATAGGCTTAATACAAGAATTAAAATATATAACCGTTGATTCTTGTAGATGCTGTTGAGGTCATCCAACTGTTTAATCTGGCCATCAATGCTGCGCTGCAAGCTTTCTTCTTTCTTCATTTGCAAATGAAGAATTCTCGCATTGGCAGAGTTAATAACAATGGTTTGGAGTACATTCTCTTTTTCATAGGGCAGGTTATTGAGGACGGCTAATGCCAGGCGAACTGCATCCGAACCACCGGTAGGATAGAGTAACGAAGCATCAAGAATACCATCTTCCACAGCCTGAATACCTTTGCCCATTCCGGGAATACCGTCGATGCCTACAAAAAAAAGATGCCGGCCTTTGCCGCTTTCCAGGGCCCAGTTATAGGCGCTTTCAGCCAGAAAATCGTTGTGCCCAAAAACAATATTTGCTTCAGAATACGCTTCAAGAGATTCTTCAAAGGCAACTTTCAGTTCATCCATGCCTTTAGACATTTCTATCTGAGCAACAATTTCCATTTCAGGATATTTCGAAAGCGCATTTTTAAACCCTCTGCTTCGATCTTGTGCAGGCGTCATCGTCATCCCCAGCTGCAATTCTATTATTTTGCCCTTTTCTGCAAAATGGCTTGCTATATAGTTTGCTGCGGTAGTACCAATTTCGTAGTTGTTGGCACCGATATAAGCGGTGTATTTTTCGGAAGTAGTTTTTCGATCAACTAGAATAACCGGAATACCCGACTTCAATACTTCCTCAATAACAGGCGTAAGTGGTTTGGATTCATTGGGTGAGACAATTAAAATATCAATCCCCTGAGCAACCATTTCTTTTATCTGGGCAATCTGCTGTTCACTGTCGTTGTAAGCCACCCCGATATTGAAATCAACTTCAGGATGAAATGCTAATTCCCTCAACATTTCCCGTTCCATCACATCTCTCCACGGGTCATCGCAACATTGTGCAAAGCCAATTCTGTGCTTTTTATAAGGTTGCTGTGGTGTGCAACCAGCAATAATCAACAGTGAAGATATCCACAGTAAAAAAAAGGTGAGGCGCATCATTTGAAATAAAATTCTTTTAGTCAGGTGTCAAAGTCTACTCCTTTTACCCAATCGGAACGACAAAGATAATCATACTTGTTACGGTGGTCTAAAAAATAGTTTTTGATCTTATCGCAGTAAAAAAATGATTATTCATTGAACAAGTATTCGGATATAGTAAATAATACAGGATTACACTCACCCCCAACTTAACCATTTCCTAATGCTACCACAGCAAACAATTTTAACGTATCTTCGCGGTTAATTTGTAGCATTCCCCTAACAAAACCGACGGGCCAAACGTTACTCAATTGTGAAGCATTTTTTACCACATTTCATCCAGGAAAATTATCGTGCGGGTGTCACAGAAGGGCACCTTAACGCCTTTACCATGTTTGTCGATCTCAGCGGGTTTACCCGTCTGACGGAGACGTTGATGGAAAAAGGGCCAGCCGGAGCAGAAGAATTGTCGGTGGCACTCAATGAAATTTTCCAGCCAACGGTAAAATTGGTCTACCAAAATGAAGGCTTCATTACTTATTTCGCCGGCGATAGTTTTACGGCCATTTTTAGTGTCAACAATGTGGCAAATGCTGCCGCTATCGCTGCCACAGGCCGAAAAGTAGTCGCTACAGCACTCGCTGCACTCAACCGTTTCGAAACGGAACAACAAACAGGCGGCTCTCTTTGTGATTATAATATAGGTATTAAAATAGGCCTTTCTTTCGGCAAAGTCGATTGGGGAATAGTGGGCGACCGCCGGAAGGCATACTATTTCAGGGGCGAACCCATCGATAGCTGCGGCATCGCGCAATCCAAAGCAGGCAGTCTGCAAATGGTGGGAGATGCTAATTTTGTCCGGCAATTTTCACCCGAAAAATTGGTGGCACAAGAAGTGGAACCAGGGTGGTTTTTGCTGAAACCCGACCCTTCTTATATCCCCAAAAAAGGAAAACAACCAGCAGTTGCCCTTCCTTTGGCGGATCCCAAAATCATGGCCGATTTTCTGCCGGAAGAAGTGTATACCAACAGCGATCAAGGCGAATTTCGCAATGTCGTGAGTGTATTTCTCTCCTTTACTGGCGTAGACAACCATGTAGCGCTTGACCATGTCGCCACTACTGTCCTCGATCACAGCCTCAGTTTTGGTGCCTATTTCAAAGAAATTGACTTTGGTGATAAAGGCGGACTGATGTTTTGCCTCTTTGGCGCACCTGTCTCTTTTGAAAATAATACCGAAAGAGCTCTGGAATTTGTCAGCGCAGTGCAGGACGATTTGCGCGGACTCAAAACACTTACCGGCGCGCAATTTCGGATTGGTATCGCTTCCGGCATTGCTTTTACCGGCGTGATCGGCAGTGCCGAACGGTGCCAATATGCCGCCGTCGGTGCCCGGGTCAACCTGGGTGCCCGCCTCATGGCCAAAGCCGAATGGGGAGAGATCATTGCTGATGAAAATATCCAAAAAAATCGAAATTTCAGGTTTACCTCCCGAGGACAAGGCGTGTTTAAAGGTTTTGAACATCCTATCCAGACGTATGTGCTGAGTGGTCGAAGCCTCAGCGGGCGAGCGGGTTTTGCGGGAGAATATGTAGGACGTGCAGAAGAATTAAAACGCCTGGTCGACTTCGCCGAACCACTTCGCAACCACCAGTTCTCCGGACTCGCCTATATCTTCGGAGAAGCGGGTATAGGCAAAAGCCGCCTCAGCTATGAACTGCGCCGCTCCCTGAGTGAAGGACAATCCCTCTCCTGGTTCAATTGCCAAAGCGACCAGATTCTACGGAAACCCTTCAACCCGTTTGTTTATTTTTTAAAAAATTACTTCGAACAAAGTCCGGAAAATACGGCCCATATTAACATGGAGAAGTTCGACCGGAATTTCCTGGAACTCCAGTTCGAACTCACCCAGGAAAAGCACCCGGAAGCCGATTTGATCCGCCGCGAAATTGCCCGTACGGAAACGGTACTCGCCGCTTTAGTCGGTGTTCAAAAATCGGGTGGACTATGGGAACAGCTCGATGCCCGGGGCCGTTACCAGAACACACTCGCCGCTTTAGCGAATCTTTTTGTCGCTGAGGCAATTCTGCAACCGGTAGTCATTGAACTTGAAGACACACACTGGTACGACGACATGTCGCGCGAATTTCTCGCACAGTTTATTCGCCGTGCACAGGTCTACCCTATCCTTTTTCTGGCCAGCAGCCGGTATGAAGATGATGGTAGCAAATCGTACCCGGTTCGGCCGGCATTGCTCGATGAAATTGGCGTAAAATCGATTGAGGTTGATTTGAATTTCTTGTCAGCCACCGATTTGCGATCTTTTTCGGAATCCCGATTAGGCGGCCACCTGAACGACGATCTTTTTGACCTGTTGCAAAGAATGACCCAGGGCAACCCGTTTTACCTGGAGCAAATGGCCGATTATTTCCTGGAAGGCGAGATGCTGGAAACCAAAAACGGTTTATTGCAACTCAAAAACAGCGATATTCAGATCAGCGACTCCGTCAAACAAATCATGATGTCGCGGATCGACCGGTTGAGCGGCTTAGTGAAAGAAACGGTAAAGGCCGCAGCGGTCATTGGCCGGGAATTCGAATTGCCTGTACTTTCAGCCGTCATGGCGCGCCAGGAAGATTTTATGCTGAAAAATGGCGACCTCGAGCATGTCCTTCGCGAGCAGGTGCAAACCGCCGAAAAATGGCAGATCTGGCATGCTATGAATGAATTACGGTATATTTTCCGCCATTCCCTGTTGCGGGAAGCGGCCTATGATATGCAATTGCGCACCCGGCTCAAAGAAATTCACCAGCTGATTGCAGAAGCCATTGAACAACTTTACCCGAATTCTGAGGAACGGTTTGTCGATCTCGCTTTCCACTATGAACAAGCAGATAACGAGAAGAAAACCGACAAGTTTTTAGAAAAAGCAGCCCGTTATGCGCAACGAAATTTTCAAAACCGGCAAGCATTAGTTTTTTACGAAAAACTGCTTGCTCACCTGAATCATACCAGCAAAAAAAGCAAAAAGCGCATTAAAATCCTGCTGCGAAAGGGTACTATTCACGAACTCATCGGACAGTGGGAAGAAGCCGAACGCGACTATGAAAATGCACTCGAACGCGCCAAAGCACTCAACGATTGGTACCTGATTGGTCGCGCCAACCGCCGCATGGGCCAACTCCTGATGTTGCGGGGAAAATACCCGGAAGCCAAGAAAAATTTAGATGTGGCCATCACCTGTTTCGAACTGGCTTCAGATCAGGTCGGAACAGCCAAAACGTATGGAAATCTTGGCACTTTCTTTTTCCGCCAGGGCAGCTACGAAGCAGCCAAAAGCTGGTTTGCTAAATCCATCGAAATCAACAGAAGTATTCAGCGTGATGCTGAAAATGCAACAATCGTAGCCAATTTGGGCCTTATTTTTATGAACCAGGGCCACTACGATGAGGGCATTCGCTGGCTGGAAGAGCAATTAATGATCAGCGAAAGGGCGCAGGATAAACAGGGCCTTACCACGCTGTATACTAACCTGGGTATTATTTACCTCGAAAAAAACAGCCTCGACAGCGCCTTGCTTTGCCTCGAAAAAGGTTTGGCACTCTCGGAAGAACTCGGCAACAAACTGATGATGACCATTTGTATCGGTTGTATCGGTTCGGTTTGGGAGAAAAAAGGCGACTATACCAAAGCCATGCAGAATTTCGAACGCGATCTGGCATTGGTCAATGAAATGGGCGATAAACAGGGCATCGCTATCGCCAGTGGCCTCATTGGCGACCTGATGTCGATCATGGGCTATTTTGAACGCTCTAATGAACACACAGAGGAAAATCTGCGCCTCAGCCGGGAACTCAACTACAAAAAAGGAATCGCCAAAGCACTGAATACCATGGGCGACAACTGGTATTTTCTCGGTGATTTTCAACGCTCTATCAGCTTCTACAATGAGGCCATTGAATATTCCCGCGAAATGGGCAACCGGCTGGTACTCGGCTATTCATTGATCGAAAAAGGACAGGTACACCTCGTGGCTGGTGAAATATCGCCCGCCCGGCAACTCCTGGAAGAAGGTAGGGATATTGCCCTCTCTCTGGGTAATAGTGACCTTACTTTTGAGTCCAATATCCTCCGGGCACGCATACTGATCACCGAAGGCAACAGCCCGGAAGCCCTGCGGCAATTGTCCCAGTTGCTCAATATGGCCCGCAATGAACGGGAAGAAGCTGCTGTACATTTTGAATTGCGCAAAGTGGCCGACCATCCCACCAAGCATTTCCTGCGCGCCCGCGAACTGTACCGCGATATGCACCAAAAAACACCCCAATACATTTATAAAATACGATTGGAAGTATTAGAAAAAGAAATGTAGGTCCCTTCCCAAATCGTAAATCGAATTAATCGTAAATCGTAAATCATATTGTCTACCGCATTCTTAGATACCGGCATTGAGTACCTCAAAGGGGTGGGACCTCAAAGAGCCGACACCATGAAACGCGAATTAGGGATCTTTACCTATCGCGACCTGCTATTTCATTTCCCTTTCCGGTATATCGACAAAACCCGTTTCCATAAAATAAGGGATATTCAGAACGAAGGAGAAAACTACCAGATACGGGGCATCATCCGGCGCCTGGAAGTGCTGGGCGAAGGCCGTGTCAAACGGCTCACCGCCACCCTGCGCGACGATACCGGCGCCATCGAATTGGTATGGTTTCAAAGTATGGCATGGATGGAAAGGGTACTCGCCGTGGGTAAAGAATACGTCGTATTCGGTCGGGCCGCTGCATTCAATGGCCGTTTTAATATGGCCCATCCGGAAATGGAGGAAGCCAATGATGATAATATCAAAAAATCAGCCAGCTTTGAACCCGTTTACCCCACTACCGACAAACTCACCCAAAAAGGCCTCGACGCAAAAGGCATCCGGCGCGCGCAACGCACGCTGATAGACCTGCTTACCAGTGCTGCCGTCCCGGAAACCCTGCCCGATTACCTCCTGGAAGGCTTTCGGCTTGCAGCGCGCTTCGAAGCCTTAAAAAACATCCACTTCCCGCAAACGCAGGCGGAATTGGATGCCGCCATACGCCGGTTGAAATTTGAAGAATTATTCTTGTTGCAATTGCGCCTGTTACAAGTTAAAATGCGGCGAAAAGACGCGACACGCGGATTTGTGTTTGACCAAATCGGCCATAATTTTAATACCTTTTACAAAGAAAAACTTCCCTTCGAACTTACGAATGCCCAAAAACGGGTACTCAAAGAAGTGCGTGTCGATCTCGGCATCGGCAAACAAATGAACCGCCTCGTGCAGGGCGACGTGGGCTCCGGCAAAACGGTGGTCGCACTCATGGCCATGCTCATCGCTTTAGACAACCGCTTTACCGCCGACGGCCCGCCTTTCCAGGCCTGCATGATGGCTCCAACCGAAATTCTCGCCCGGCAACACCATGCGGGAATCAGTGACCTTTTGGAGGGAACCGGCATAGAAGTAGGTTTCCTGTCGGGTGCTATTAAAGGTAAAAAAAGGGAGGCTATATTAAAGTTGCTCGCTTCCGGTGAGATGCATATTGTGATTGGCACCCATGCGCTCATTGAAGATTGGGTGCAGTTCCAAAACCTCGGTTTGGCAATTACCGACGAGCAACACCGGTTCGGGGTGGAACAGCGGGCAGCCATGTGGAAAAAGAATCCCATTTGCCCACCGCATATCTTAGTCATGACCGCCACGCCCATTCCGCGCACATTGGCGATGACCTTATACGGCGACCTCGATATCAGCGTGATCGATGAATTGCCGCCAGGCCGCAAACCTATCACCACCTCCCACAAAACCGAACACCACCGCATTCGGGTGCAGGGTTTTATGCGGGAAGAAATAGCCAAGGGCCGCCAGATATATGTGGTATTCCCGATGATCGAGGAGACCGAAAAAGTCGATATGAAAAACCTAATGGAAGGTTTTGAAGCACTCAGCCGCGATTTCCCACAGCCGGAATACCAGATTTCTATCGTACACGGCAAAATGAAAGCGGCCGATAAAGACTTTGAAATGCAACGGTTTGTGAAAGGAGAAACCCAAATCATGGTGGCCACTACCGTCATCGAAGTAGGGGTCAATGTCCCCAATGCATCGGTGATGATCATTGAAAATGCCGAGCGGTTCGGCCTTTCTCAATTGCACCAGTTGCGCGGCCGGGTGGGCCGTGGTGCCGAACAGAGTTATTGTATCCTCATGACCGGTTTTAAACTCAGCGCCGATGGCCGCGAGCGCATCCAGACGATGGTGCAAACCACCGACGGTTTTGTAATTGCAGAGGCCGACCTTCGGCTCCGCGGTCCCGGCAATATTGAAGGTACTCAGCAAAGTGGCATGCTCCGTTTCCTCCTGGCCGATATCGCCCGTGATGGACAAATCCTATCTGTAGCCCGTGATACCGCAAAGAAAATTTTGGAGCAAGACCCTGCACTTGCAGCGCCGGAGCATGGGCGACTGAAAATGGCCATTTCACAGCAGGTGCATGATGCGAAGGTTTGGGGGCGGATATCGTAGGTCAATCCACGAAAAAACTTTGATTTCAATACAACTAATCCCTTATCTTTGGCATCCAGTTAATCATCAATTATTTTTTTTATAAAATTAAGTATACATAAACGATGAAAAAAATTTTCCTCTTGTTGCTGCTTGTCACCTTCTCCTGTTCCTTCCTGATTGCACAAAACCGGGTTCCCGGCGACATCCTTATCCAGTTGAAAAACGATGCCACCATTGAAACCGTAGTGAGCCTTGTTCAACGGCAAACCGCGATTCCTGTACTCAGTTTTGATTCACCCGCACCCCGCTGGCGCATTTATACGCTCCACCTCGACCCTTCCATGGCCGACGACGCGGGTGACGGACTGCTGAAGACCGTACTTCAGGTGCCTGGTGTCGCTATTGTACAGTGGAATAATATCACCGACGACCGCAATACAACACCTGATGATACCGAATGGCTCGAACAACGCGATATGGGCCTGATCCGAATGACCAAAGCCTGGGAGAATACGACCGGAGGGCTCACACCTGCCGGCGATACTGTTGTAGTGGCGGTCCTGGAAAAAGGTATGCAAAAAGAAAACCCAGATCTTATTCCCAATTTATGGCGCAGCTGGGGCGAAATTCCCGGCAACAACAAAGACGATGACGGCAATGGCTATATAGATGACCGTACCGGTTGGGACGCTGGCGCCCGGAAAGGCGATGGCAACGGCACCGGCAGTTCGCACGGCACCTCCGTCTGCGGTATTGTCGGCGCTAAAGGCAATAATACCTACGGTGTTACCGGAGTGAGCTGGAATGTAAAAATACTAACGGTGGTCAATGTGCGGGTAGACGACGAAATTCTCGCGGCCTACTATTATGCAGGCGAAATGCGCCGTCTTTACAATACCACTAACGGCCAAAAAGGCGCGTTCGTGGTGGCCACCAATGCTTCTTTCGGTTTCGACAATGACCGTCCGTCAGACCATCCGCTTTGGTGCCCGGTCTTCGATTCACTGGGACATATTGGAGTACTGGGAGTTGCAGCCACTGCCAATGCAGGGGTGGATGTAGACGAAGTGGGCGATATGCCAACGAACTGCACCAGTGAATTCCTCATTACCGTTACCAACCTGGATGCCATTACCGGCAAAAGAATGTCGAACGCCGGTTTCGGTCCGCAGTCCATTGATTTGGGCGCTCCCGGGCAGGGAACCTTTACCACCACCAACAGAGTGACCCTTGGTGCCGACACTCTGTGGCATGGTACATTCAGTGGCACCTCCGCCGCTTGCCCGCACGTGAGCGGCACGGTCGGCTTGCTTTACAGCGTCAACTGCCAGGGCTTTGTAGCCGATGCGCGTACGCAACCACAGGCTTGTGCGCAGCGGGTGCGCGATGCTATCCTGCACAATGTAGTGCCCGAGCCAACCCTGGCCGACGTTACTACCACAGGCGGGAGGCTCGACGTATCGGTAATTGTCGATGAAATTATGAAAAATTGCGCGGGAACAGTCGGCGATCTGGAAATATATGACCTGTTTCCCAACCCGGTGCGCAACGTACTCACGGTGCGGTATCAAACACCCGATTACGGCCCTTATACCCTTCGGGTGTACAATACTTTAGGACAGATTATGTACGATAAGACCTTTAATCCACCGGCATTTGCCGCTAAAATAATAATTTTGGATGATGAAGACCATGAACCCGGAGAGAAAAATGACCGTGCGGACCTATCAAATTGGGCTCCCGGAGTCTATTTTTTGACGATTTGGCACGGAAAAAACTGCGAGACAAAGAAATTTGTAAAATATTAAAAAAAGTTTTTGGTAAAATACGCGAAATAGTTTTACCTTTGCAGCCCGAAAAATAAATTTATGGCTCCGTAGCTTAATGGATAGAGCATCTGACTACGGATCAGAAGGTTAGAGGTTCGAGTCCTCTCGGAGTCACTTAGAAAAAAAATAGTATTGAGTCATGGCAAAAGTATGTGATTTAACGGGTAAGAGGCCGATCACCGGCAATTACGTTTCGCACTCCAACAGGAAGACGAAACGTCGTTTTCTCCCGAATCTGCATGTAAAGCGTTTCTTCATTCCTGAAACGAATGAGTGGGTAACGTTAAAAGTAAGTGCCGCTGCAATTCGCACTATCAGCAAATTAGGCATTTACTCTTTCATTAAAAAGCTGGAGAAAAGCGGTGATATCGTTTTTCATTCCGAAATGATTGGTGATTAATTTTACCGTTCAAATCATTTTTGTCCAGTATCAACAACTAATTCATACGCTAAAACAGTATGGCAAAGAAAAGTAAAGGCAACCGCATCCAGGTAATCATGGAATGCACTGAGCATAAAACCAGTGGTCTTCCGGGTACTTCTCGTTATGTAACGCAGAAGAACCGTAAGAACACTACTGAACGCCTCGAACTGAAAAAGTACAACGCTATTATGCGCAAGTACACAGTTCACCGCGAAATTAAATAATGCTCCTAATTTTATCATCCATTAACACGCTGTGTCATGGCTAAGAAAGTTTCTAAAAACGCCCGTGTTGCTCAACGTGCAGCTAATGCAGGTTCAGGAAAAGACCACGTTAAAGTGGTTAAATCTGTAAAAGATCCTGTCACTGGCAGGTACTCTTACAAGCAACAAATGATTCACAAAGATAAAGTGAAAGAATTTTTTGCTGACGCAAAATAATTTTAAATAGTTTTATTTCCCTTGGGCGAGGATCGTAAAATGTGCCACTATTGAATTAACTGAATTTGTTTTTGGTTCGTTTATCTACCAATTACAAGTCAAGCAATTTC
This sequence comes from Saprospiraceae bacterium, assembly GCA_044350415.1. Classification (GTDB taxonomy): domain Bacteria; phylum Bacteroidota; class Bacteroidia; order Chitinophagales; family Saprospiraceae; genus M3007. Next base: position 16,499 of record JBILHQ010000065.1, read on the forward strand.
AATACTGTTTCATTATACGATCCTCGTTTTTTTCTGCCCGTCCGGCAGACGTGCCTCCGCGCTTGGTTCTTATGGCGTAAGGCACTGATTTATTTTCAAACAGTTAGTGCCGCAAACCAACGTCATTAGCCCATCCTGCCCCGCAGGGGCACACATTTCAATGTCCACTTTCCAAGATTTGGGTCTCAACCCCGAACTTCTGAAGGGTATCTCAGCGCTCGGCTTTGAGAACCCTACCACTGTCCAATCCTTAGTTATTCCTTACGCCCTCGAAGGCGACCGCGATTTTATGGCACTGGCGCAAACCGGTACCGGAAAAACCGCAGCATTCGGTCTGCCTCTGTTGCAGCGTATCGATCCTAACGAACGCGGCATTCAGGCTGTTGTCCTCTGCCCTACCCGCGAACTTTGTGTTCAGGTAGCCAGCGACTTAGTCAATTACTCCGCATTTGCACACCAATATAAAGTGGTGGCAGTTTATGGCGGCGCCGGTATCACCGGTCAAATCACACAAATTAAAGCAGGTGCCCAGATTATCGTGGCTACTCCCGGCCGTCTTGTCGATCTTATCGAACGCAAAGCCGCAAAATTGGAGAACGTAGCCCGCGTGGTACTCGACGAAGCCGACGAAATGCTCAATATGGGCTTTCAGGATTCGCTGGAGGTCATCCTGGGTGCTGTCGTTGCCCGCCGTTCTATCTGGCTGTTTTCCGCTACCATGCCCAATGAGGTTCGCCGCATTGCGCACACGTACATGAAAGACCCGGAAGAACTCAATGCAGGCGGTCGCAATGAGATCAACGCCAACATTGTTCACCAGTATTTCATCTGCCGCAACGAGAATCGCTACGATGCCCTCAAGCGCGTAGTGGATGCGAATCCCGGTATTTACGGCCTTATTTTCTGCCGTACTAAAATTGATACCAAGGAAGTCGCCGAACAGATGATCCGCGACGGTTACAATGCCGATGCCTTACATGGCGATCTCGCACAAAGCGATCGCGATCGGGTAATGGCGCGTTTCCGTGAAAAAAACCTTCAGTTGTTGATCGCCACCGATGTCGCAGCACGCGGTATCGACGTGAGCGAGATCAGCCACGTCATCAACTACGGTATGCCTGATGAACTGGAAACCTACACTCACCGCTCCGGTCGTACTGGTCGCGCTGGTCGTACAGGTATCAGTATCAGCATCGTTACGCCAAAATATGAAGAAAAAATCCTTCAGATAGCGCGTAAAACCAAAGCCAATTTTGAACGCTTATCACTGCCATCCGGCGTGGAAGTATGTGAAAAACAACTGTTCCATATTATCCAGGGTATCCACCACCAGGAGGTCAACGAATCGGAAATCGAGCCGTACATGCCTCGGATTTATGACGAACTGAAAGATTTGACCAAAGAGGAACTGATCAAAAGGTTCGCCAGCGTTGAATTCAACCGGTTCTTAACGTATTACCGCAACGCACCGGACATTAATATTCATGCTCGTGCAGATCGCAAAAAACGCGATGGCGAAGGTATGGGCAGCGGCCGTGGCGACAACCAAATGGTGCGCCTTTTCGCCAATATCGGTGATATGGACGGTGTTTCTAAAAAAGATTTCCTCACGCTCCTCACCCAGGAGTTTGGTGTTCCCGGCCATGCAATTGGCACGATTGATATCAACCGCGCTTATATGCACTTCGATGTCACTCCTGCCTTTTCTAAAGCCATTCGCACCGAACTGGAAGAATTCACCATCAACGGCCGCAAGGTACGGGTGGATGAAGCTTCCCCACGGAAAGAAGGCGGCGGCGGCGGTTTCGGCGGCGGAGAACGCAGAGGCGGTGGCGGCGGTGACCGTTTTGGCGGTAAAAAACCAGCCGGCAAATGGGATAGCGGCGGTTCGAAAGAAGGCGGAAAGCGGAAACGCTATTAGTAGGTAGGAAGTATGAGGTATGAAGTAGTACAAGATGGGGGCTGAATTTTCTTTTGGAGGAGCAGCAATTGATCTTGGGCTGGTAATTACTGAATGTATATATAAAACGGGGTTGTGATTTCAAGCGATTGAAATGGCAACCCCGTTTTTATTGTCGTTATTCTTTAATATCCAATCAATTTCTTGACCGTTCGCACACCATCCGGCCGTTTCAAAGCCACAAAATAAGTACCCGGATTTATTTCATCTGAAAAATCAATCCGGAAAGAATTGTCGCCAATATGCGCGGATAATTGATCACGGTAAATGGTTCTGCCTGCTATGTCAGTGATGGTGATTTCAGATTGCCCCTCCGATGCTGCATTGTACCTGACATATATATAGTTGGTAAAGGGAACCGGGAATACCCACATTGCATTTTTGCCTGCATCCTGCTGCTCCATTTCTGTACCTCTTTCTGAAGCAGGTCGGGCAATGGGACAATCCGGAACACCAGGAGGGCATGGAACCTCTACCTCATTCATTACATAACCTGTTACTGAACAAATTGTTTGTTCAAAACAATACCCATCAGCTCGCTTACCCGTATAATTCTTGACAATAAAATCCTCAAGCTTGATGTCATGCGAAATGTGAATACCATCCAAGCCGTAACAAAAAATATCCCCAGTGCATGTAGTTTCATCAGTTATTTGAATAGATATGCTCCCATTACATGCTATGCTGCTTGTTCCGCCTCCAGGAGTTGGCGGCGTATCACATGAAAATTCTGGATATTTTATTTTTACATATAGTGGGGAATCATCCTTAAACACCGCAGGGTAATTAGGTACATGCTCAAAGAGGCACCCTCCATTATAGGAGCAAACGCCCTCCCGGACAATTATTGGCGTACTGAAATCATAGTATTCCACTCTTGCATAAATATATGGTATCTCTAAACTGACATCTTCAGAAGCACAATGTAAGACTAAGGTCCCTCCACCTGTACAAGGCTCCTTTACGTTGTTGGGCATATACTCAAATTCTTCTGCTTCGGTAATTTCGCTGCATGAAGGGCTGTTCTCAGAACAATCCTGTGTCCCGCATTGCTTACACCCGTGGCAACCCGTGTAAGCATTTATCGTGGTGGTGGTACCAGGCAACTGCACTGGAACTACAGATCCTTCGGATGGCACAGTATACTCATACCCAAATTCAAAACAGTATTCCAGCCGACAACCTTGTTCATCAAACACCGCTGCAGTAAATATGCCACCAGAACCATTTTCATCTACCTCCCAATCTTAGGCCCCAATACGTTGCTCGATCCATCTGGGTTGATCGTGAGCGAACTGTATGCCGCATCCGGCCATTGAATACCCAGATTAAAGCTAACATCTGTAGTTGGATTACCGATTACACAGGGATTATTCACCACGATCATTGGATTAAAGAGGAGATCCCATCTGAAGCATTGATCCTGCGCAGAAAATGGAGAAAAATTACTCAGGTGAAAAGGCCAGCCATAAGCTTCGTCAGATTTTTCCTCCATAATAACGCCGGTGGTATAGCAGGTGAAATTGTTATTGTCCACAATGGTAACGGTATATGTCCCGGTCGCTAAATTGGGGATGGTATAACTGTTACCCGTAATGCCATTGGCACTTCCTCCTGACCATTGAAGGGAAATGGGTGTAGGGCTTCCAGCAGCAAACCTTACCGTAATCGCGCCGTTTGAACCTCCGGGGCAACTTGGTTTTACCGTGCTTTCTACATAATTCCCAATATCATAACAGGCTGAAGTACTTGAACATCCATCGGTAGCAGTGATACAATAAACGCCTGAAGGCACATGATGCAGCCAGCCGGTAGTGGCATGAAACGAAGGATCGCCTTCTTTCGACCAAATAAAATATAGCGGATAAATGGGAGCATTCGGATTGCTGCTCTGGTAACCATGCCATAAGGACAAATCAATAGATCCAAGCAAATTATTGGCTGCGGAAGGTGGTACAATTACTGCATTCTGAATGCGCAGCGGGTAATACGTAACAGATTCTCCATTATAAAAACAATCGCCTTCATCAATATCCGACCGGGGGCAACAACATATTGTTGCGCTTTTTTCGACTGTACAGCCGTCTGCATTGGCAACTACAATTGTATAATCCCCTTTACAAAGTGCCAACAACTCTCCATTAATAGAAGTGCTGGAGTAACTTCCAGGCCCTGTAGCCGTATAGATAAACGGTCCGGCTCCGCCTGTTGCCTCATTCACACTGAGGACTATTCTGCCCACACACTGATCGCCGGAATTAGGTGAACAGGACGTATTTTCCAGTGTTTCGAAATATACTGATTCCAGCGGCAATCCATCCGAAATAGTCCAGCATTTTGTAGTACTGCAATTCGATACAGGGTCAATGACCGTCACACAATATTGACCAGCCACTAAGTTGTCTAATAAAAAAGTAGCACCACTTCCCGTCATGCCATTACTCCAGTTGTATTGATAATTCCCCGCCGGCATCGGCCTGATTTCAATTTTACCCTTCGATTCTTCAGAACAGTAATGTTTGATATGCAGCAGCGATACTTCCTCAATAGCATCGTGCAAGGTGTAGGCCTCCGAATAAAAACAGCCGTTGGCGTCCGTTACTTTGACCACATAAGTACCTGCTTTTACGTTCGTAATATCCTGTGTGGTGACGCTGTTCGACCAACTGTAAGCATAAGGTGCCAGCGGACCCGATACCGTCAGGTCAATTCCTCCATTGGGCTGTTTAGGGCATGGCTGCGGGGCGGGAGCAAAGGCAAGGTGGAACAATCCGCCGGGAACTGCATACGAACAGGCAGAAATGGTGTAGCAGGCGGTTTGCACCGCACACCTTCCGCTGATGGTAACACAATAAGTCCCCGGTCCCACATTAACAAGGTCCTTCGTTGCCGAGACAATCTGTTGTGTTTGTTGATTGACCCACTTGTAATACAACTCACCGGAAGTGCTGCTCCCCAATGTCGAAGTGACGGTAATATTGATGCCGCCGCCGGTCTGTGTGGGCGAAAACGGCGATATCGGTATGATCGTATAATTCGTAATCGTGATAACAGGTACCGTAGAGATATTTTCTTCGCAAGTCTTTACCGTCGCGCTCAACACCTTGGTACAGCCAAAAGCATTCGTCACGGTCACGGTGTAAGTACCTGATAATAAATGCCCGATATCTTCGGTGGTGGCACCATTGCTCCAGAGAAAAGTGAATGGTGTGGCATTCCCGTTGGCCGTGATATCAATCGCGCCATCAGGTGATTCATGAGGTGGCACTCCCGGCTCTGTATAGACTGTAGCATTTTTGATGCCCGTTATGTCGATAATGGCATACATATCTGTCGCAGAGAGGAGTGCTGCGCAGAGAGTGGCGTATATGATTAGGTGTTTCATGTTTTTGTAAGTGGCGTGGTTGGTGAAAGAGAAAATGCTACTCCTTGATGTACTTTTCATAAAAGTCATCAGTCCTGTTTCGGATGTAAATTGATTTTGAATTTTTCAATAATTGATATTGTGATTTAACATATAATTTTTCTGTAGATGAAGGAGGATAAGCATCATTAATGATTACATTGTGATCTTGCAAAAGAAGCATGTATCTCGCTAAATCCGCAAGGATTGAGTTAGGGAAGCTATTGCATAGGTGTTTATATTGTTCGATTGATTCATTCTCAAAGCCCCATAGCCAGCTAAAATTATTAATATCAATTTCAGAATTAATTAAATATTGAAATGCATTAAGATCATCAGTTGTCGGCAAAGGAAGATAAAGCGTATCAATATTTGAGTAAAAATCGTCTGCTGTACCATTTACTGCGGCAGTTAGATGTAATCGAATTTCAATGTATTTTCCTTTAGTGTTAAATTGGCTCACAATTGATGAGTCAACAGCGCAGGCATCTAAAAGACTGAAATATTTGGCTCCTTTTGTTGAATTTAGATAGTCATATTCATTAATAGTAAGTTCGTGACCGATCGGAATCCAAGTAGAAGTACTTAATTTTATCTCTAAACGATTTAGGGCTGGGTAAGTTATTACAGTGTCAAATTCTGAAATAACATAGATAGCATTTACATAATTTTGCTCAAATATCGAATTTGCAGTATCCTTGGCAAGTTTTATACTTAAGGATAATGGTGCTTGCCCTTCTATATTCGAAAAGCATATACTGAATAAAATAAATAAGTAATTGGGAAATAAGTTTAATTTGTTTTTCATATTTTTTATTTTTGGCCAGGGGATTTTACCCGGCATCGAATAATATTTTTATGGTATTCAATAAAAGAAGTATTATTATAAGGCTGTTCACTCTTCATAATTCCCATCAAATTAAGTGATACTAATCCGTAACAAGGGTTTATCTGCATCGGAATGGATAAATCGCCATGATCTAATCCAAACATATGGCCCATTTCATGAGCAACAGTCCGTTCAGTACTTATATTTCCGTTATCAATTTCCCTACAAATTTCCTGATAAATGATACAAAAATCTCCCCCTGATGCTAAAATGCAATCACTATTTTTGGCAATTGTTCCGGCTCTCTTTCCTGGTTCTCTAAGAGGATCCCTATCTACCTTCGTTTCTTCCTGCCATCCAGATAAAATATACCCACACCAATAAGTTGGCTTCGCGTATTTCTTCGAACTTTGAATACTATCTGTTGCGTAATTACCATAAGTATATAAACCCGCATAAGCATCCGTAACTTTTATATTTCTGGAAAATACGACATTACTCTGATTATTTGATAACAGCCCTCCGCCGTCATTCACTACATCAACATAAACTTCTCCAAAAGTCGTCTTAGCTTGAGTAAACGGTACTGGTTTAATCACCGTTGACGGCCCATTGAGTGGTATGTCATCGTCATCTCGTAATTCAACAGGAACTCTTAAGTTTGAAGTTCCATCGTGTCGTCTTCTAATAATAAAATGTTGATTATCTATGACCTGTATCCGATGATCAAAGGTAGTGTCGCCACCAGCGATGCTTACGTCTCCATTTTGATAAAGCGAGAGATTCGAATTAGGGGAAGTAATTGTAACTTTAAAATCAAAGCTATCAATATATATTTTTTCAATATCATTGATCAGAAATGATAATTCGGATTGTCCGGCTTTTTTAAGTTTGCCAGCAAGGATGCCACCTTTGGTTAGGTCGGTGCCACTTGTAAATAGCACGGCATCTTCATTGGTTTGTCTGATTCCTGTTGCAAGAATTCCTATTCCACCAATAATTACCGGGTTACAAATTTCGATCTCTGGTTTCCCAATTCTCAAACCACCATTTTCAAATCTTCGGGGCGATTGAGAACTATCAGATAAAGGCTGTAATGGATTGACGAATAAAGAGAACGTTGAGGAATCCGGCCGAACACCAACAATTGATAGTGCAGATTTAAATGTCCCAGCAAAGTCACTAAATGTTCCTTTTACCATCAGATTATCGGCCCATGTTGGATTTCGCATTTGATCATGCTCAACATGTAACGTTCGCCACACTGTCAATGCAGGAGAAGTCATTTTTTTATCGTATTCTAAACAACCTGCTGCGTTGTTAAGATTTGTACATTTATCCACAATACGTTGTTGGTCAAAAATATCCAGATTCCGTAATCCAGTTAATACAACTGTGTCGTTGGCTACTGAAATTTTGTAGTTATCTCCTGGCGAGGACGATACTTTGAATTTAATATCAAACGTTTTTGTCGTAATATTTGACCGCTTAAATATCCTGTTCTTTACTGAAGCAACTGTTACGTTTGATCCAAATAGCTGCCCCGATCTTGAACCAACAGAAGAAAAATCTCCATTTCCCTCAGGGGGATTGTAATCGACTTTTGCCCTGTTATCCTCATCTGGGTTATACGAAAACCCGTATGGTTGTCCAGAATAATCCCCACTTTGTCCTGCAGCCCCGCCATCATTTGGATCAACAAAATTGCTTTCTGTTGAAGGATCATCAATGTCAAAAGTTCTTAAAAATAACGATTGATTCAGTGGTGGTTTAACGCTGAGGGTAATTCTTAAAATTACGGTGTCTTGCGTTTTAGTAATAATTGTGGGGCTAATAAATTTTCCTTCCGGAAAAACCCGAACAGCAGCAGCATCAGAATTATTGGGATCATGCTCTAAGGTATTACTGTTGTTTTTACCTGTTCCCATCGTATATCCATTTTGTACGCCAATCCACTCCATTTTGTCCACTCCTATAACTGTCAACGACACAAAATTACCCGCACAAGCCGGATTTACATCCTCATACGCCCGTGCAGTAAGTTTCACCTGTTGCTGCATAGTATGCGCTTCCGTGCCTTCTGCCCAGAGATAAACCACATAGTCATCTTTGTCGACCTGCGTAAGCAGCAATTGAGCACCGAGCTGGTATTCATCACCGGATTTATCGTTTGCTAACCAAAGATGTATCCCTGAAATAGAAGTGCCTTCTGCCAGGTCAAGTGCTGCATATTGGTCTTCCGGGCCGAATAGCGCAGTGCCTTTTTCCTTCGCTTCGCTCAGGAGGGCAGCTCCTTTCCCTGGTCGTGCCGGCGGTTGCGTAATATGCATGGTCACTTTTATTTTCACCAGCTCATTGTCGCCGCCCAGCACCACATCATCATCCTTGTCGAACTCTGCATCGCAATCGTCATTATCGAGGTTCACAAAGGTCTGAGCACCCGGAATCTTTTTCTCCTCCTCCGGAATCATGGTTTCAATCGCGAAATATTCCGGTTCGTAAATGGAAATATTGGCATCATAAACGATGACTTTCACATCGTCGGTCTCATAATCGCCATTGGGATAGGAGACCGTTACGGCATAGATCGTGCTGGTAATTCCGGTGACCACCGGATTGGGTTTGGAGGGATCGTCGAGTCCTGTGGAAGGCTCCCATTTATAACAACAAGTGGTGCAGGGTGTTTCTGGACCTAACTTAGCAGTACCGGAAAGGCAGATGGTTTTGTCGGGACCGGCATGGCCCTGGGAGTGAACAAGTCCCGGCAGATAAAGCAGTAAAAGGAAAAAGGAACGTTTCAGTGTGTAATTCATGCGGTATAAAAATGTTGGTTATTAAATACGTAGATGCAAATTCCTGTACCTGCGCAGGTATGCCTGCACGGAAAAGGGGAAAATATGCCTGGATAACTAAACAGTTATCAGAGATCGGGAAATGTGAATAAGTGGATGACG
>JBILHQ010000066.1:0-25471 GCA_044350415.1 Saprospiraceae bacterium
AAAATATCTTTGTTATCAAGATTAATTATTTGTTCCAAAAGTATTTCAAGGTCATTTTTTCCTTCATTTTTTTGATTATCAGGCCAAAGGTAAAGGTCTTTTGTCGAATCAAATTCTTCTGAATCAATTACTTGATTTACTTCTTTTACCCTTTGGTCATAATCCTCGTCAGCATCTAAAATAATGATGTCCTTTACCCCATTAATTGCGTTTGACTTAAATAATGGACTGATTTTATTCCATCCGTCTTTTGAAGTAAAAGCGTCTACGCCACCGGACGGCCTGATTTTTATGCCTAACAAATCATCATTTTGATATTCAAAAATCTTTTTTTTATCATCCCATTTAAAGTCGTATCCAAACCATTCAGAAATGACATCAGACAGGAATTTCTGATCTGCAATACCTTCTACCCAAAAATCAATCTTTACCATCCATCTTTGCCTCCCCGCGTCTCAAAACCAATATCAAGGGCATTTTTTAATTGATCAAAATTGAAACCATTTGCCACTACATTACCTTTTTCTGTTTCTAATAATGAAAACTGTCGTGCTTTTCCCTGCCATTCCACCATATTCGCCTCCTCAAACACTTCTGCAAACGCCTGCTGACATTCGAGACTGTGGGTAGTCATAAAAAGTTGAACTTCATTTTTTTCAGCCACTTGAAAAATGGTTTTCAAAAAATGCTTCATGCGGGAGTAATGAATACCTGTATCAATCTCGTCGATCATTAATCGTCCTCCTTTGTACTTGGCTATTTCCAACAGTATTTGTGCAGCACGTGTGACGCTTTCTCCAAAAACAGAAATAGGCATTAGCTCATCTTGACCAGATAATCCAATAAGCAAATGATCAGATCCATTAATTTTTCTGACTTCAAAATCTTCAATTTTGGGCAGCAAAAACTGAAGTGACTCAGTTAATTCCTTTTTCTTACTTCTACTTAGTCCGACCTGTTCGTAATATGCATCGGACAATTTTTGAGAACTATTGAGCGAAGTGGATATTAATGAAATTTCATAAGATGTCAAATTTTGCCCACTTAAATGTTCGTATAAACCAGCTATAACTGTGTGTTTATTTTCTCCTGGTCCGCCATATTCATGACCAAATTCCTCGTCATATACGTATGGACTGTCATAAGCAGAATAATCGTAAAAGGAAATATAACGATTATCAGGGGATTTACCTGTAAATGTAGGTTCATCATCCCCCGGGAACCGTTCATCTTCAAGCGACGGATAATGGTCAGTTGTCATCTTAATTGCGAGATGGCCACTAAGCGTTTCAGGATCATTAATTCTAAAAACAAAAAGCAATTCAGCATCAAGCGCTTTAAAAATATACCTCAAAAAATTCTCATCCGGGTATCTTACATCAACAACTTCCCCTTTAGAACCATAAGTAATTATTGGTGCAATGTTTAAACCTTTGTTTGACAAAATTTTATGAAAATTAAGCAAACATTTTTTCCGGTTACCATCAAACAATAACGCCTCCAGCACACTCGTCTTTCCTACATTATTATCACCAACAATCAAGTTGAACTGACCGATATCGGTCAATTCAAGCGAGTCGAATCGTTTAAAATTTTCGACTTTGAAATATGCCAGGTGACGCTTGCTCATATAATTACACTACCACAACCGGCTCGTTTACCAATCCATAATTCCGCTCCAAACAAACCTTTGGCTCATTCACGTGCCATTCAAACTCCTCCCGGAAATGCCGGATCGCAGCAGTCACTGGCCAAGCAGCAGCATCGCCCAATGGACAAATGGTATTGCCTTCAATCTTTTTGGCAACATCGGCCAATAAGTCGATATCGCTCATTTTGCCCTGTCCATTTTCCATCCGCCATAATACTTTTTCCATCCAGCCTGTACCTTCGCGGCAAGGTGAACATTGTCCGCAGGATTCGTGGTGGTAGAAACGGGCAAAATTCCAGGTATTCCGCACGATGCACTGCTCCTCGTCATAAACGATAAATCCACCGGAACCCAGCATGGAACCGGAGGCAAATCCACCATCGGAAAGACTTTCGTAACTCATCAGGCGATCATCGCCGTTGGCTGTTTTACAAACCAGGTAGTGCGGAAGAATAGGTACGGAAGAACCACCCGGCACACAAGCCTTGAGTTTTTTGCCGCGTTTGACACCGCCACACCACTCGTCAGAGTAAATAAATTCTTCAACAGTGATGCCCATTTCAATCTCATATACGCCTGGCTTATTGATGTTCCCCCCTGCGCTGATGAGTTTGGTACCTGTGCTTTTACCAATTCCAATTTTAGCATATTCATCACCACCATCATTAATAATGGGAACTACCGCAGTAATGGTTTCGACATTATTTACAACAGTTGGACTTTGCCATAGACCACGCACAGCAGGGAATGGCGGTTTGATCCGCGGATTACCGCGTTTGCCTTCCAGACTTTCGATGAGTGCTGTTTCTTCCCCGCAGATATATGCACCTGCGCCGGGGGTGACATACAAATCCAGGTCGTAACCTGCACCCTGAATGTTTTTACCCAACCAACCATTGGCATAAGCTTCTTTGATGGCTTTTTCAAGGATAAATACAATCCAGGAGTATTCTCCACGGATGTAGATATAGGCCGTATTGGCACCCAGTGCATACGAAGAAGTGATCATCCCTTCGATCAGCAGGTGCGGAATTTTCTCCATAAGGTACCGGTCCTTAAAAGTGCCGGGTTCCGATTCGTCGGCGTTGCAGAGGAGATACCGTGGTACACCTTCTGGTTTGGCCAGGAAAGACCACTTCATGCCGGTTGGGAAGCCAGCGCCACCCCGACCACGAAGGCCGGACTTCTTCACTTCTTCCACTACTTCATCGGGCGTCATCGACTTCAACGCTTTTTCCACAGAGCGGTAACCGCCGTGTTTGCGATATACTTCGTAGGTCTTGATACCCTCCACGTGGGCATGTTCCAAAAGAAGTTTACGTCCCATTTATTGTTATAATAAATTGATTTACAAGTTTATACTTGCTGAAGTGGGAGATTACCCGACCACTGCAAAAAGTATATTTATTTTTTTACAATCTTTTTGCCGTCTTCGTCGTATTTCTCCAACTCTGCCATAATATCAGTTTTCAGGTGCTGAGGATCGATCACCGCCCCTGAAATTTCCAGGTTAGGAAAAACAGCCACTTTCATACCTTCTTCCTGCATTTCATCGAGCCATTCGAGCAGTTCATTGACATCCACAATGCCTATGCCATACTCTTCAAAATCATTTTCCACCCGAAAGCGTTCGGCCAGTTCGGGATGCGGAAACAACGGGATAATATCTCCGTCGACTTCTTCATCACCGATCAAAGCCCAGCCTTCTTCGTCAGCAAGACCAAATACCTCTTCCGTGTCTGCTACAGTTTTGATAAAATAATCGTAGCGTTTTTCGCCTGGCTTTTTAAAAAGCTTATCGACTTCGTCTGGTCGTAAATCGCTCATTTTTAATTAATTTTAATGAATTGTTCATATACCCAACCAACTTGCTCATTGCTTCTTTTTACCTTGTACCAGGCACCATTTTCAATGGATTCAATGAACTGTTCATCAATTTGGGCGTATAGTTTCCCTTTTTGAGGGTGCTGATAAGACACATTTATTCTTGAAGCTCCATCTTCATAACTTTCCACAATCACCGCCTTCCCTTTGGGCAAAGTAAAAATCGCCTGACCAGTTTGCGAGGTATTACTAAACAATGGAACCTCCTTGGTCAGTATTGCCTCGTCGGCTTTGCCTGATTGTTGCGCTTCCAGAATGAATACCGTTTCTCCTTTAGAGAAACTTGCAATTCGGGCTGACTGCACGGATGGTAAACTGCGCATATTCACACTTGACCCTCTAATCGTACCCGTTCCTGCACCGGTCTTTATGGTGGCGGTTGGTGGCGGAGTGTTTTTTGCCGCATCCGGTATTGCTATTTTTCCAGGTTGTACATCTGCTGTATTAAGTTCACCTTCCAGGCTTTTAAGTTCTGCTTCCAGTCTGGCGATCTCTTTTTTGTCCGTAATTTCTTTTTTCTTCGTTTCTAATTCTTCTCTCAGCCGTTGAATATCTTTTTCTGAGTCGCTTTTAGGTTCATTATTGCAGTTAGAGAAAAGAAAAGTAACAAAAAACAATAAAATTAGGGTTCTCATGTCGTTATGCCGTTTTGGTTATTGGTCTTTTATTTTCTGTCACGAGGAAACAGGACGCCGCCGCCGCCAACATACAAATACCTGCCAAAACCAAAGCGTTACGTGGATCGTCACCTAAAAGTGTTTTATAGTACATTGGGACAGTGAGCATTCCGATAAACTGTGGAATACAGATAAACCCGTTAAAAATACCCATATACACACCCATTTTGGATGGTGTAACGGAATTGGCCAACAAGAGATAAGGCATTGACATAATAGAACCCCAGGCTAAGCCAATCAGGGTCATGCCTGTGAAATATATCCACTTGTCATGGGTCAGCAGCACACTGAAAAACCCAAGGGCGCCAATGGTGAGAAACAAGGCGTGGGTAGCCCTGCGACTGCCAATGCGATTGGATATGGCCGGCATAAATATCGAAATAACAAAGCAGGAAATGCTAAACATGGCAAAGCAAAGACTTCCCCAGTTTTTTCCTGCCTCAAACCCTGCAGGATTGGCTTCCGGACTAGGTGCGTCATACGCGTATTTAGCTACTGCAAGTGACAAAAACTGCCACATCAACGGCAAACCATACCAGGTAAAGAATTTCACCCACCACAATTGCCGCATTACTTTGGGCATTTCTGACAGGGAGGCGAGGATCTCTTTAAAAACAGGAAGCAACAAAAGAAGGTAGAATCCTACCCCAACACCTACCGCCCAGAAAAGGCCTGTAGTTAATCCGCCCGTGCGACCAGCAAACAGGCCGCCCATTAAGGCCGCCCCGATGGTTAAGGCCATTTGCCAAAACTGGATTCCCTTTTGCTGTTCAGCAGTGAACGTGGGTTTTATTTTATAATCGTCATTTGCCGGAGGATATTCCCGGGTTGAATACATGGTGTAAAATACGGTCAACAAAATACCAGCTGCGCCAACGTAAAATGGAAGGCGCACAGAATCAGGAATTCCATTTTTCATATCGGCTGTAGCAGCAAAAGAAACACCAATCAATGGTAAAATAAAAGGCATCAGATTGGCCAATGTTTGGCCGAAACCTACCATGAATGACTGTACAGAAAACCCGATAGGTCGTTGTTTGGTATTCAATAAATCACCTACGAACGCCCGAAATGGCTCCATAGAAGAATTTAACCCTGCATCCAGCAGCCACATTAAACATGCTGCCATTAATACAGACGACGAATTGGGCATCAATATCATGGCAATGCTGCCCGCAATAGCACCTATAAAAATATAAGGCTTCCGGCGGCCCCATCTTGGCGACCAACTTCGATCAGATAAGGCACCAATAATAGGTTGCAACAACAAGCCCGTTAGCGGTCCTGCTAACCAGAGTCCTGGAATATTACTTTCCTCTGCTCCCAGATACCTGTAAATAGGGCTCATATTGGCCTGTTGGAGGCCAAACCCGTACTGGATACCCAAAAATCCAAAACTCATACTGATGATTTGCCAGTACGTAAGGTTTGGTTTGAGGTCAGCATCGGTGTCTGCGACAATGATGTTCCCTGTTGAAGCCATTTTTTTAATTAGCTGATGTGTTAATATGCAAATGTGCTAATACGCGATGTCATTCAGTCCGATTAATGCATTTTCCAGGTTCCTTTATCAATTTTTCCTGCCCTGCAATCTTCAATAAACTGGTCCATTTTGGTTTCATCGAGGTGCTCATGGTAAAATTCGCCCACCTGCATCATTGGAGCATAACCACAAGCGCCGAGACATTCCACGGTCTTGATCGAAAACAATCCGTCAGCAGTGATTTGATTTTTTTCAATGCCCAGTTTCTTTCGGGTGTAGTCTATCATGCGCTCGGCGCCTTCAATCATACACGGACCTGTATGGCAAAATTCAAGGACGTATTTTCCCACTGGCTCAAGGTTGTACATGGAGTAGAACGTTGCTACTTCGTATACCTCAATAGGCGTGATGCCTATTACTTGAGCCACATGGTCCATTGCCGCAATACTCAGCCAGCCTTCATTTTCTTCCTGAGCAATATGCAAAGCGCGGATAATGGCGCTTTTGCCCCTGCCTTCCGGATATTTTTGCATCAAACCTTTTACTTCGGCGTGTGCAGCCTCAGAATATTGGAAAGGTGCAGTATTGTGCGTTGTTACTAGCATTTTATGTAAAAATTTCCTTTAAATCAAATTAAGCATCCAGTTCTCCTGCTATCACGTTCATTGAACTCATAGTCAGAATCGCATCCGACAACATCGATCCAACGATCATTTCCGGATAAGCCTGATAATAGATAAAACAAGGACGACGGAAATGAAGCCGGTATGGTTTACGTCCACCATCGCTGATCAGGTAAAAACCCAACTCGCCATTGCCGCCTTCCACACTGTGGTACACCTCGCCAGCCGGTATGGGGGTCTCTCCCATTACTACTTTGAAGTGATAAATCAGGGCCTCCATTTTTGTATACACATCTGGCTTGTCGGGCAAATAAAAATCGGGTACATCGGCATGGTAATCGCCTTCCGGCAAATTATTGTAGGCCTGATGTATGATTCTTAACGACTGGCGAATCTCTTCCTGACGCACCATAAAGCGGTCATAAGTATCGCCATTCAAACCCAGAGGAATGGTAAAGTCGAAATCCTGGTAGGAGGAATACGGACTCATCACGCGAACGTCGTAATCTGTGCCTGCGGCACGAAGATTTGGCCCGGTGAAACCATATTCAATGGCACGCTCAGAGGTAATAGGGCCGGCACCGATGGTGCGGTCCATGAATATCCGGTTGCGTTCGAGCAGGCTGTTAAATTCTTCAAACTTCGCGGGGAAGTCCTGGAGGAATGTTTTAAGTTTGGTGTGGAAAGCAGGAGAAAAATCCCGTTCCATGCCGCCAATACGACCAATATTAGTGGTCAGGCGAGCGCCACAGACTTCTTCATAAAGTTCATAAATACGCTCACGCTCCTGAAACATATAAGTGAAACCCGTTAAAGCACCAGTATCCACGCCGATTACAGCATTGCAAACCAGGTGATCGGAAATACGGGCGAGTTCCATAATGATTACCCGCATGTACTGTGCACGTTTGGGTACATCAATTTTTGCCAATTTTTCCACGGTCATGTGCCATCCCATGTTATTGATCGGCGAAGAACAGTAGTTCAGGCGGTCAGTAAGCGGCGTAACCTGATAATAGGGCCGGTGTTCAGCTATTTTTTCGAAAGCCCTGTGGATATAACCAATAGTTGGCACCGCACTGACGATACGCTCGCCATCCATCTTCATCACATTCTGGAAAATACCATGTGTAGCAGGGTGAGTGGGGCCGAGATTCAGCGTGGCTAATTCGCCTTCAACGCTGTCTAACTGAGAAAAATAAGATTTAACCTGCATATATTCAGATATCAAATCGTTGTTCAAAATTGCCTTCACGGCCAAAGAAACGATCGTCTTTGTCCGTACGCGTGCCGTCTTCCAATTTGTATTCTTTCCGCATTGGGAACACTTCCATGTCGTCTACGTTAAGAATTCGAACCAAATTGGGGTGGCCTGTAAAATTAATGCCAAAGAAATCATATTCCTGCCGTTCCATCCAATTGGCGGAAAGCCAAACAGTAGTTGCGGTAGGGATAGAAGGATCGCTGATTGGTAAAAACACCTTCAGGCGCATGCGGAAATTATCCATCCAATTGTGCAGGTGATAGACAATGGCCATCTCCCGACCTTCCTGTTCAGGGTAATGAACAGCACAAAGGGTGGTCAAAAAATTACAGCGCATCATTTCATCATCCCGCAGAAATTGCAGAAAATCAATGATTTGTTCGCGGGTTGTTTCGATACTTAATAGGCTATCATGCGAGATTTCATGGTGAACAATGAAATGTGGCGCCTGCTGCTCTATTCGGGCTAATGCCGTTTCGTTAGTCAGTGACATTATGCAATCTGATATTTTTCAAGCAAATGTTGATACTCGGGAGAATGACGGCGGCGGAGTGGTTCATTTTTCACCAGTTCCTGTATTTTCATGATGCCATCAATAATTTGTTCAGGACGAGGTGGGCATCCCGGAACATAAACGTCTACAGGAATTACCTTGTCAATACCCTGTAAAACAGAGTAAGAGTCGAAAATACCACCTGAACTGGCACAAGCGCCAACAGCAATAACCCATTTAGGCTCGGCCATTTGAACGTATACCTGACGAAGAATCGGCCCCATCTTTTTAGCGATGGTTCCCATTACCATTAAAAGGTCAGCCTGCCGGGGCGAAAATGAAAGGCGTTCCATACCGAAGCGCGCTAAATCATAGTCGGTACCCATTGTGGCCATAAATTCGATACCACAGCAGGAGGTTGCAAACGGAAGCGGCCAAATGGAATTAGCCCGGGCAAGGCCCACTGCTTTGGAAAGCGAAGTGGCGAAGAAACCTTCTCCACCATAACCTTCGGGCATTTCTGATACGTTTGTCATATATTGTTATTATTCTATTGTCATTTGTCAAAAAAATCAGTGACTTGATATTTAAAAGACAAGCATATCACTGATTCAACTATTATATTTTATTTTTCCCAGTCCAGGGCACCCTTTTTCCAAACATAAACGAAGCCCAGCATAAATACACCCACAAACAAGAGTACTGCCATGAAGCCTTCCCATTGCAACGCTCTGAAATTGACGGCATAAGGGTAGAAAAAAATCACCTCCACATCAAACAACACAAAAAGAATGGCGGTCATAAAGTACTTAATTGACACAGGCATCCGCGCATCGCCTTGTCCCTCAATACCACACTCAAAGTTTTCATCCTTAATCTTGTTCTTCCTCGAAGGTCCAAGAATATGCGTGACGATCAAAACAAATGCAACAAACCCAAGTGCGACTAAGGATTGTAAAACAATGGGTAAATAAGATGAGCTGTCCATAAAGATATTTTAACTATAAACGGGTAATTTGAAGATACAGTTTAAATTACACGAACCAATTGGGCGCAAAAGTAGAATTTTTTACTTGGTGCAATTCAAATTATGAATGAAATGTAAACAAAAGTTTTGCCAATTTGGACTTGTTCCACATAACACTAGGTTTATAAAAATCATTTTTCTTGTGTACTTTTGCACCACAATTCTCTTAATATCAGATTATCAATGGATTATGATGTACCAACCTGTTTTAAAAGTGCTTTTTGCCGCCCTGTGTGGTTTTCTCCTGTTCGCGGATTGTAAAAACGAAAAAACAAGTAATACTGGCTCGTCCGCAGGCCGTACTACTTTTTCTGCTGCTTACGGCTCCCCCACACTCGACGGTTCGGCATCGGATGAGGCCTGGGACAATGCCGAATGGTATTCCTTCGATCAGGTATGGATGGGAGAATATTTGGACAGCACTGATTTCAAAGGGCGGTATAAGCTGCTTTGGGATGAAAACAACCTCTACGTGCTGGCAGAAATCACCGATGATACCTTAATTGATGTTCATTCCGATGGATTGGTCAATTACTGGGACGATGATTGCCTGGAAATTTTTGTTGATGAGGATGCATCTGGTGGCAACCACCAATATAATTATAATGCCTTTGCCTACCATATTGCGCTGGACTCCAAAGTGGTGGACATTGCCCCCGACAGCAGTTTTCGGTATTATGACGACCATTGCGTAAGTCGCATGACCACAGCGGGAAACGTAAGTGTATGGGAAGTAGCTGTGAAAATTTTCGACGGCAATAAATATATTGATGGTGGAGAAAATATCCCTAAAACACTCTCAAAAGGTAAAATAATGGGCTTTGCCCTTGCCTACTGCGACAATGATCATTCCTCTGAACGGGAGCATTTTATAGGCAGCGTTCCGATCGACGGAAAGGATAAAAATCGGGGCTGGATAGATGCCGGGGTCTTTGGCAAGTTAGCGTTGAGGAGTGAGGAGTGAAGCCTACAAATTTATGATTGCTGTCCAGATACTCAACACGCCGTTTTCCAGTCTTGTCCATATAGGCCGTACAATGCCATCGTGGGCTGAAATATGGTTGTAATCGCCGAAAAATACCCATTTGGAGGGGTCAAAAGGCTTTTCACTGATTTTAATATTGGAAAAAGTAGCACCGCCGTCTTTACTTACTGCCAACCACACATCTGTGCGTTTATCGGTATAGTCGCGGCGATCATAAAATACGCAATACAGGTAACCAGTAGTTTGGTCGATTGTCATACAGGTAAAAAACTGATCGTGCCCCTTTTTGTCGTTGTTCACCCGAACAGGTTTGCTCCAGGTGGTACCACTATCAGTGCTTTTTGCCAGCCAAATATCCGTATCCTCTTCCCCATTGCGCTGATCACTCCAATTAAGGTAAATAGTACCCCGGTAAGGGCTGTTGGAACGGTCGCAATCGGTAACTGGCAAACCATTACTTCGTGAAATACCCTGCACATTAAATGCCCAGCCTCCTGGTTGATCGCTTACCTTAATATCGTTGCTCAGCCACGTTTTACCGCCATCAACCGACCTGTCGAACCAAATGGCGCTGTTCCAAGCCCATGCCACGTAAATTTCCCCATTGGGCCCAGCAACAGGGACTGCACCTTCGGTTGTAAAATCATCATCAGAACAGTCGCCGTCTGCTTCATTGATCTTGAGATTTGGAGACCACGTTTTTCCGCCATCGGTACTTTTGGAAAAAAGGATTCGGCTGTGATCATTAGCAAGATCTTTAGACTCATATTGGTCAAATTCAGTCCAGGTGCAATAAATTGCGCCGGATACAGGATCAATTCCCAACCAATGTTTGTCCTGGTCCTTGGGAGGGTTTTTTCCACAGAAGGCACCCCGGTCATAAGTTTTTCCACCATCAATGCTTTTTTGAATAACAATTCTGTCGAGCAGTTTTTCACTGCCCCACTGTTTGCCTTCCGGATCGCTGAGGTGTGCGTAATAAAAGGCACCTTTGGAGTCAGCTATCAAAACCGGATCGCCAAATACACCATAATCAGAGGTTAATTTTCCCGATTGCCAGGTATTGCCACCGTCTTCACTCCAGTAATAACCATCCAGAATAGCACCCGCAGCAATATTTTTCGGATTAGAAGGATTAATACAGATCGAAGGCTCGCATGGGCCAAAACCGTCTTTTTTACTACCCGCTGCAATCATGACATTCTTGAATGACGATGGGCCCGCAGGAAAAAGGGGATCTACTTGTTTGGTGGTGGCGCAGGAAAAGAAAAAACAGACTGCAGCAAGCGCAAAAACAGGTTTTGTCATGGCGAATATTATCTTTGAAAAAGTATCCCGCAAAATTACGCTAACTTTGCGCATTAAATTAAACATTTGATTTTGATAAATATAATTTTAAAGAAGGGAAAAGAAGAGCCGGTAAAGAGGCGGCACCCGTGGGTATTTTCAGGTGCAATAGCAAGAGTGGAAGGAAATCCCGGCGATGGTGATATTGTTTCAGTGCTTGATTTTAAGGGTAATTTTCTGGGCATCGGGCATTACCATAACGGAAGTATTGCCGTGCGTTTGCTCAGTTTTGATCCAACCAATCCCGAGGAATTATCGTTCTGGGTGGACAAATTGAATAGCGCATTAGAGGTGAGGCAGGTATGCCATTTATTGCGGCCAGGATATACCGATGCATACCGGTTGATTCACGGTGAAGGAGATGGATTGTCCGGATTGATCATTGATATTTATGGCAGTACAGCCGTGGTGCAATGCCATAGCATCGGCATGTATCTCCAGCGGGAACTGGTTGCTGCGGCATTACAGGAAGTATTCAAAGGGAGCCTGACGGGTGTTTATGATAAAAGTGTGGAATCCTTGCCGCAAAAATTCGCACAGCAACAACAAAATGGTTTGCTGTGGGCATCCGGAGCATCAGAAAATACGGCAGTGGTCCGGGAGAATGGTGTCGCGTTTAAAGTAGATTGGGCAACAGGTCAAAAAACAGGTTTTTTCCTCGATCAACGCGATAACAGACAGTTGCTGGCTGAATTTTCACCGGGTAAAACGGTATTGAATACATTTTGTTATACCGGAGGTTTTTCCTGTTATGCACTGAAATCAGGTGCCCAATCGGTTGTATCAGTGGATGTATCGGGAAAAGCAATGGAATTGACCGGCCAGAATGTCGCATTAAATGCGCCCTTTACTGGCAACCACGAGTCTGTAACGGCTGATGTCATGCAATATCTTCGGGAAGGAGAACAACAGTTTGAAGTGTTAGTGGTTGACCCACCGGCGTTCGCCAAAACCCTTGATAAACGGCACAATGCTGTTCAGGGCTACAAACGGCTCAATGCTTCAGCGTTGGAACGTTTAGCGCCGAATGGCATCATGTTTACGTTTTCCTGCTCGCAAGTCATTGACCGGGAGTTGTTTTACCACACTATTGCAGCAGCAGCTATTGAGTCGGGCAGAGAAATCAGGGTATTGCGCCATTTAACCCAGGGACCCGATCATCCGGTAAGTATGTTTCATCCGGAAGGCGCTTATTTAAAAGGATTAGTTTTACACGTCAGGTAAATACTGTTGCGATACTGATCAGACTGAAAAAACAACACCATTTACGGCTTCTACACTGATAATTTCTGGTATCTTGCTACGTACCGCTTCAGAAATGCCCGCTTTGAGTGTCATAGCCGACATGGAGCAGGATTCGCACATCCCTACCCATCTGATCAGTACGCGCATATCGTCAGTCACCTCTACCAATTCAACATTACCACCGTCCACCAACAAGTGCGGGCGGATACTTTCCAATGCAGATTCAACACGCACATTCATTTCTTCTTTTTGTGTAATACTCATGATGCAAAGGTATATGATAAACCTACTGTTTTAACTTATCAGCATATTTTTCCCTGAATTTCTTCACTTTAGGAGTGATTACAACGGAACAATAACCCTGGTATGGATTGTTTTTGTAGTAATTCTGGTGGTAATTTTCAGCAACATAAAAATGCGCTACGGCTGATACTTCTGTAACAATTTTCCTTTCCCAAAGTTCTTGCGCAGCTGCAATACCCTCTAAAGCATTCTGTTTTTGCTGTTCATTTCCGTAATAAATGACCGAACGGTATTGTGTGCCTGCATCCGCTCCCTGGCGATTGAGCGTGGTTGGATCGTGTACAGTAAAAAAGATATCCAGTATTTCCCGGAAAGAAATAACCGAGGGATCAAATGTAATTTGTATTACTTCAGCATGCCCGGTCGTACCGGTACAGATTTCTTTATAAGCAGGATTGACAATTTTCCCACCGGTATATCCACTTTCGACCTTGGAAACACCTTTTAAATCCTGAAATATGGGTTCAATACACCAAAAACAGCCGCCGCCAAGGGTGGCAATTTCAGTTTGTCCATTTTTTATTATTTCCTGCATAAACTAATACTGATTTCGGGTCACATGGAACCCGTTTTCTCCGGCGATATAACTTAAAAACAACTGTAAGGCAGTCCATTTTTTATCATCCAGACGATAACTGATATTATCGCGGTAATAGGCTTCCAGATCAAAATCGGGAAAAGTGGGGAGGATCTTGATTAATTCCGGAATATGATCCAGTCCGGTTTTTAAAGCTTCATTGAACCGCACGATAAATTCCGGCTTTAGTGGCCGAACACTTACCCAGGCAGCAAATACAAAAGGTAACCCGGTCCAATTAGTCCAGGCGGTGCCTAAATCGTAGGCATACTTGAATTTGGGCGCGAACTGAATCGCACGGTCTCCGATAATTAAGCCAGCTGTTTCACCTGTTATTTTTTCTTCGAAACCTGGCTCGGCCGGAATGAAATCCGGGCTGAGTCCCCAGTAGTGTTGGAAAAGTATGCGCGTTAACGCAACAGAGGTTTTGGAGTGAAAATCTAAATAAACGGCTTTGATGTCTTCCAGCGGCGTTTGGGAATACAAGCATACCGTCTGCACCGCTCCAACTGCTCCAATACAATAATCGGAAATAATATAGGCTTGAGGCAAACTGGGGATAATAGCCACCGGCGTGAGCGCTGCATCAGCAGTACCATCTAACAGTTTTTGAGCACAAACAGAGGGGATATCCAGACTCAGTTCAATATGATCCGCCAAATCGCTCTTATAAATACCATAAATAAATGGCTTGGTATTGAGGTAACTGACTGCAGATAGGCGCATTAGCCTGAGTTAAATAAGTGGGTTATAAAAGTAAAGGAAACAACGATACTGCAGGTAAGGTTTTAAGGCTACAGGTTTTTTTTCATTTTTATATGTGGAATGCCGACTTCTTCAAAGCGCTCTCCTACCCTGTCGTACGCCAGGCGATCGTAGAAAGGTGCAGCCGTTTCCCTGGCATTGAGTTCCATTATTTCATAGCCCAATTCTTTTGCCCTGGTTTCTGCGTAGGCTACTAATATGCGGCCCACTCCTGTCCTTTGAGCCTGTTCGGAAACCGCCACTTGCCGCATTTTGATTCTTTTTTCATCGATTGGTGTGAGTATTAAATAACCTGTAAGTACCTGCCGGTCATTGTAATAGCCGATATGGAAATGGTCGTATTCCACCGCAAGACCTTCGGGATTAAAAAAAAGGCCGAGCGGCTTGCGCAGTACATCATAGCGCAGCCGCACGGCCTCGTCGTATTCAGGTGTCCCGAAGGTTATTTCAGCAATATGGTATTGGCTCATGCAAGATGATAATATTGCTTTAGGAATATCATTCCTAAGCCATTTTGGAATTTTTTTGAACTGAAAAAATTACATCTGTGGAGCAAAATGGTCTATCACCTCATCAGAATTTTTACCTTCTGCATGATTCAACCCAACTATGTCGGCGAAAGAAGCATAAATGGCACTCGTGTATGCGGGAAACGTAAAAAGAAGGCCTACACAAAGCAAAATAATACCCAAGCCGGCGATAATACCCATCACTAACATGAATCCCAATACCGGAAAGAAATTTTTGCTGACCAATTGGCGACTGGTTTCTAAGGCTTCCCATCCTGATACACCGTAGAACCAGGTGAGCAATGGAGCATAGACGTATGAAACGGATAAATAAATAGCCGGAATAGCGGCCACCGCCACGCCCAATGCAATATTGCCAAAATCAATATCTTCCATTGAGGCTATGCCACCTGGTGTAGTCAGTAGTGAAAAATCTAGCCCCCCCTGATACATCAGATAAATGCCGGGAATCATGGAAACCAATACCACTAGTGAAACCATGATGGCAGTAGTAAACAGCGGCACCCATTTGTTGAAACCTGCAAAAAAATCACCAAATTCAACAACTTTACCATTGTCTGTTTTGTGTGCTGCATTGTAAAGACCTGCTAACAACGAACCCGATACTGCTGCCTGTGCTGCCTGTGAAATAATCTGGTTAATAATGATGCCTGCGACACCACCCAGGATTGCCAATCCCGCACCAATGGCGCCACTAACCATTGAAGTACCGATCAGCACTACAAAAATCACGAGCGCACCAACAATAAATTGACCTAAGTTTTTTTGTACGATCTGAAATCCCCGGTTGATATAATCGCCAAACTTGAATTCGTAACCGTTGTTAATTGCATTTTGAACATTAATTGGAACTGCCATAAAAATGTAAGGGTTTTAAAGGGACGTAGCCCCATCGTTTTGAAATAATTGTTTTTAAAGTTGTTTTTCTGGTGCGAAGATTTAAAAAAAAATTGATTTATCACTTTAATTATTTAAAAATTTGCGGCGTTCTGATAATTTAAGGTATACGGTCGGCATATCTTTAGTTATAATCATCACCTTTTACTCCTTTTCCAACGCATCGCCATACGCGGTTCACCCTGGAAAGTGCCGTTTAAAATTGCTCCTTCCAGGGTGAATAATATTTTTTTAATACATTAAAAGGGGTTTGATTGATTCCAAAACCCGCCCGGCAGCCCCGATTGCTGTTGCCGGAGCCATGCTTCCCGGAGTAAACGATGTGCCTCGGCTTCGGCCCGGCGTTCGGCTTTTGTTTTATCAAAAACAGCAGGTGGCAAAAAGGACTGCTTTTCAAGGTATTGTTCGTCCTCAAATGGACTGCGTTTTGCGACTTCATCGTCTTCCAGTTCACTTTTGAACCAAAATGCAGCAAATACACCGGAGATACTGCCCAGCAAGTGGCTTTCCCAAGAAACACCGATTTCACTGGGCAAAATCCCCATGAACATACCGCTGTAAAAGAACAATACCACTAATGCCAAAATGATAGAGCGGGCACTCCGCCTGAAAATACCATTCCAAAACAAAAAGGACACCAGACCATACACTACCCCACTGGCACCAACATGGGAAACCATCCGGGCGAATATCCAGACGAGGATACCCGTGAGGAAATAAATGATCCAGAATGCCCGGAGTGCCACCTTTTTGTAGAAATAAAAGACCAGTGCACTAAGGACAAAAAGTGGCAAGGTATTGGACAGCAGGTGCGCCCATCCGCCATGAACCAACGGCGCAGTAACAATACCCCTGAGGCCAAATACCGTGCGGGGAATGATACCATAATCGCTGGCATCTTCCGATAGTCCCAGCCGGATAAAATGGGCCAGCCAAATGGAAAAAATAGCAATCAGCGGAAATCGCAAACTGGCGGCAAAGTGCTTTTGCGAAAGATTTAAACTGTCAACATCAGAGTCTATCAGCGGATTCATATCAAGTTACTTAAGTGCAAAAACGAAAGCAAGGCCAAACGACGGGCCAATTCCTGGAACGGGTACCGATTTCGGACAAATTTTCATACTCAGGTCGTCACTCACATCGAATGTAGACAAATGTGCGTCCACAAAGGCATCAGAAACTGCCAATAAATAACCTAAACCCAACAGCAATGAACTTTGTTCCAGCGTCTTTCTGGTGCTGTCCCGGGCCGATTTTAAGGTTACCCTGTCTCTTCCAGCCAAACGTGCATCCACTACGGTCGCAGGATCTTCATCTACCAATGCGGCATAATTACTTTTTAAATATTTATAATCATTAACATTATGGACTTCCAGCCAAGTGAGCCCTCCCAGGGCACCATAAACAATAGGCAGTTTCCACCATCGTTTGTTATACACCTGCCCGGAACCGGGAATAATCAGGGACATCAGCGCAGCTTTTCGTGGATTGGGATAGTTTTTCCGAAAAAAACGCTGGATAAAAAAATCCTTTTGGGCTTCAGGTAAAATGCTGGTGTCGGTCTGTACCATCACAGCAGTAGAATCAGAGCGAATGGTCAATGTGGTATCTTTTGAGGTAATAGCGCCACCCCGCTTTTTTACGTTTGTATTGAAGGAGTCAGATTGTGCCCAAAGAGGGCATGTGATTGCAATACTAATGCACAAAAGAAGTGCCCGCAATCCTTGCCAACCAGTTGTTTTTATAAATTGTCTAAAATGAAACACTGTCATAAAAGTTGTTGAATAAGCATATTTTTTCTCAAAACGGATACCCGACAGCAAGGTTGAAATTGCTGATATCTTTCCAGTTGGTAATTTTCCGGCCCTTGGTATTCCAGTAAACCCAATAGCTGTCTGTGCCAGGATTGCGGTAAGGCCTTCGGAGTTTTATTCCCAAATCTAACCGTATGACTGAATAACCAAAGTCAAGCCGAATACCCGCTCCGGTACCTAAAGCTATATTTTCGTAAGATTTTGAGTTCAGTTTGGCACCAGGGCGCGGATCTTCTTTGGCATAGTCCGACAATTGCCAGATATTCCCACCATCCAGGAAAATGGCACCTTTGAACCACCAGAACAGCGGAAACCTGATTTCCGACATAAATTCCAGTTTAAAGTCCGATGCCTGATAATAAGGAGTTATCCCTGCATTCGGGGCATCAAAAAAACTGCCAGGTCCCAATTCCCTGATTTGCCAGGCCCTGATACTCGATGGCCCGCCTAAAAAAAACTGCTTCACATAAGGTGTGGGCTGCGTTTTGTCGAATGGTGCCACCACTCCCGAGCTCACCCATATTCCCGCCAACAAATCTTTGGTAAAACTTCGGGTATAAGTACCTGTAGTTTCGAAGCGGGCATAGCGCGCAAAGGGCAAGCCATTTAATTTCCATTCCTTGTTTTTGGTAAAAATATTATTCAATAAATGCACTTCCAATCCGGAAATGTCGGAGTTAAACCGGAAAGAGTATCGCTCCCCGGCTTTGTTCTGTTTGGTATACAGCGAATAATTAAAGGACCTTAAAATAAACCCTGTAAACAACTGATCGGAAAACCGCAGATAAAGTAAACGATTGGCATCGCCAATTTGTGTAAACGCCTCTTTAAGCGTGGGTCGCAACAGGTCGATCCCTACATGATTAAAGGAATATGAATGGATACCTCCAGGTGCAAGATCATAGCCAAAACTTGCATTAAACAGATCGTATTCGTAAAAACCATTTAAGTTTAATTTATTGTAAATCAATCCAAAATGCGCTCTTCCATCTTGAAGGATCTTATTATACATATTATTATTGACCAGCTTAAATTTGCCGGCATGGAGTTTATTTAATCCTTTCCATAAATAAAAATAATCGAAAAAACGGGGAATAGCCAGGTCTGTTTGTGCTTTGAATTCCTGCGAAAAAAGAAAAGTACCACTGTTTTTCGCAATGTCAAACTCAACATTTCCGGAAAGATTAACAGACAACATTTCGGCCCCATGGAATAGATTTCTTTGCCTGTAATAAGCATTCACCGAAGCTCCGATTAAACTGCCGGTCGCCGAGGTGGACGTGGAATAATTAATATCCGGATCAATACCATAAGAGATTCGGTCAGCGGGTGAATAGGAGATATCAATATTCATCAATTCCCTGTTCAAGGAATCCGGGCGTGGTCGAACAGCAATGTATTTGAACGCATTGAGGGCATTCAGGTTTCTGTTAGTGCGATCGATCGATCCGGATTTGTAGAGTTCGCCCGGACGGGTTTTGATAATCCGGTCGAGGTGTTTTGGTTTGATATAAAACTTTGGTTCGTTGGAGAAATACCGGATACCTTTCAAATCCGTATCCAGACGGATTACGTTTACTTCCGGCACAAGACTCGAAAACACCGTAACTTTCCCGAAGGTGTACCGTTGGTGGTTGGTTGAATCACTAGGGGTGAGAATTTCAACTACTACTTTTACATCTTTATTGGTACTGTCACCGTTAAATTCGATATAGCCCGGAATAAAAGCTGCATATCCCTGGTTGCGCAAGGCTGTGGTAATCCTGACCTTTTCACTGTCGAACAAACCTGCGTCAACAGGTGCTCCAGGTTTAATAAAAGATTCATCCTCAATGACTTTTAAAATTTCGAGCACCGGAGTATCCCGGCTCACATAGGCCGCACTTTTGATGGTATAAATACTTCCAAGCTGGAGACTATAAGTCGTTTTTGCCTTATGAACTCCTTTAAACTTGGTTTCATAGGAACAACTGGCATCAAAATAGCCTTTTTTCCGCATATAGTTCTGAAAATTCGTGGCTGTTTTTTGGGCCAGCTCTTCAGAATAAGTGGTTGGAGGCTCCGCAAATTTTTTATTTACCCAGTTGGCAAATTTGCCTGTTCTGTCTTTGTATTGGTAATAAGCAGATAATTTAGGTCTGAAGCCCACCCAGACGGAGTTGGGTTGCTGTTTAAACAATCCACTGGTTTCATAGCTCAACGCTAATCGTTTGCCATACCCGATTCTTTTGTCGCCCTTTATTTTAAGGGAATTTTTGATGAGTAAGCGTTCTCCTTTGCCGGAATCCAGATGCTTCGTAACATTGCAGCTGCAAATACTTATCCCGATCATCAGGATCATCAACAGAATTCCTTTTTCAGTTTTGAGATGCATTCGAAGCATACCTAAATTATGATTAGCGCCAGTCAACAAAAGCATATTACCAGCCTTCACGTTAAAAAATATCGGCAAAAGTACCGAAACTTCCTGGTGGAAGGAGAAAAAATGGTGTCCGAGTTAATCCAGCAACAACGAATTGTAGTTAACGCTGTTTTTGGAACGGAACGTTGGGCCAATGCCAATGCGTCATTACTTAACGGATTTTATGACAAATTTAATACCGTAACCGAAACGGAACTAAAAAAAATCAGCACTTTGGTCACACCCAATCAGGTATTGGCCATTGCTGAAATGCCGCCGGAGCAACCCGGTTTCACTCCGGGCCAACACGATCTTGCCTTATTTTTAGATGGTATTCAGGACCCCGGCAATATGGGGACAATTTTGAGAATTGCTGATTGGTTTGGTATTCAATACGTTTGTTGTGGCCCTGGGAGTGTGGATGTTTTCAGTCCTAAAGTCGTACAATCCAGCATGGGGGCTGTTTTCCGGCTTACTGTCGCGGAGGATGTTTTATTAGAAGATCTCCTAAAAAAATGCCCTGAATATCCTGTTTGCGGTGCAGTGATGGATGGCGAAAGCATTTTCTCAAGTAATTTGCCATCAAGTGGGATACTGGTAATTGGAAATGAAGGAAAAGGTATACAAGCAGGAAACGAACAATTCCTGCATTACCGGGTTACAATACCTAGAAACGGCAATAGCGGTGCGGAGTCGTTAAATGCAGGCGTGGCTGCCGGAATAATTGTGGCTGAAATGATCCGCCGTCGCAGTTAAGCATCCCAAAGGCGGTTCCAAAATAAAATAGCAAAATATGCTGCAATCGCTTTTGTACCAGTACTTTTACGGTACAAAACAAATTTATTGGTAATTAAACATTTTAATTTATGAACTTCGATTTTCGAAAATTTATGCCCCTGCTCGTACTCGGTCTGGTTGCCGTTCTTGGCTTGGGCATGTGCACATCGTACAACAAAGCAGTTGGTTTGGAAGAAAAAGTAAAAAAATCCTGGTCGGTGGTGGAAAGCCAGTACCAACGTCGATCCGATCTGATCCCAAATTTGGTGAATACAGTAAAAGGGTATGCTGACTTTGAAAAATCAACACTTACTGCCGTTGTTGAAGCCCGCGCGAAAGCAACTGCAGTAACAATAGATCCAAGTAATCTGACGGAAGAATCGATGAAGAATTTCGAATCTGCACAACAAAATCTTAGTGGCAGTTTAAGTCGCTTGCTGGTGTCAATGGAGCGTTATCCTGATCTTAAAGCGAACCAAAATTTTCTGGAATTGCAAAACCAACTCGAAGGCACAGAGAACCGGATTGCAACAGAGCGGAAAAATTTCAATGAAAGTGTGAATGATTACAATTCATCCATTCGGCGCTTTCCAATGGCATTGTTCGCAGGAATGTTTGGGTTCACACCCAAAGCATATTTCCAGTCAGCAGCTGGCTCAGAAAAAGCACCTTCGGTTCAATTCTAAACTATGCAATTCAGCAAGGAAGAAGAACAATTAATAGTAGGCTCGATTCGCAAAGCAGAACAGATGACATCCGGAGAAATCCGGTTGTATGTAGAAAGCATTTGCGAATCGGGCAATGCTTTGGAACGTGCCGAAGCATTATTCTATGGATTTGAAATGAATAAAACCCGCGATCGCAATGGTGTTATTATTTACCTGGCGCCAGTCTCGAGGCAATTTGCTATTTGGGGCGATCAGGGTATTTTTGAAAAATGTGGTCCTGATTTTTGGGAGGA
This sequence comes from Saprospiraceae bacterium, assembly GCA_044350415.1. GTDB lineage: Bacteria > Bacteroidota > Bacteroidia > Chitinophagales > Saprospiraceae > M3007. The sequence goes on from JBILHQ010000066.1 coordinate 21,705, forward strand.
AGAGAAAGTGTTACTCCGCAGATTTTTACAGGCCGATGAACCAGTTGCCGGCTTATGTGCGGTAGTGGAAAGCATTGGCTATGCGCTCCAACATAATTTCCCTGCCAATGACGAAGATAATCCCAATGAATTGTCTGATGATATCATTTATGGATAATATTAAAAAAATCCTGCTTCTTTTTGTTGGTATTGGTGGACTTTTGCTCTCACCCTGGGTGTCATTTGCGCAGAAGAACAACGAAGTATTTCCTCCCAAACCCAACCCTGCCGTTTATGTTCATGATTATTCCGGCTGGCTGAACGATCAACAGAAATCTGCCCTCGAATACAAATTGCGCAGATACTGGGATTCCACTTCCACACAAATTGTCGTCATGATTCGTCCCGACCTGGGCGATTACGACCGGGCCACTTACGCCGTAGAGTTGGGCAATCGGTGGGGAATTGGTGGCAAGGAACGGGACAATGGGGTAGTAATACTGATTAAAACGGAAGCCCCTGATCGCGGAGTGTTTATTGCGACAGGCTATGGAGCGGAGGGAGGACTGACCGATTTGATGTCGGGTCGTATCATCCGCAATACCATGTCGCCTTTTTTTCGGGAGAAAAAATACTATGAAGGTATCGATGCCGGAGTTGATGATATCATAAAAGTTCTTGCCGGTGAATTTGAAGGAAAGGATAGCAGCCAGACCTCACAAGATGGAGGTGCAGGTCTTTTGATGCTCCTGATTATTGCACTCATCATCTTTGTAGTGATCCGCCGAATGCGAAAACTACGCAAAGGTGGCGATTGGTATACTCATTCGGGGCCGCGACACAATAGTGGCGGCGGCGGCTGGTGGATGGGCGGCGGCGGAAGCGGCTGGGGTGGTTCTGGTGGCGGCGGTGGCGGATTCGGCGGTGGCAGTTTTGGCGGTGGTAGTTTTGGCGGCGGCGGTGCAGGCGGAGACTGGTAAATCGTTAAATCTCCGTTAAAGAATCCCTTTTCTCTTTCTCCCACGTACCAGAAAATTTAAAGCCACCGTTAAATGGACAAAAATTCACACGATATGAAAAACGTCCTTTTAACAGCCTGTATCCTTGTAGCAGGCACCACAATATCCAATGCACAGTTTTCGCTTGGCCTTAAAGCAGGTGTTTCTTCACCGCAGGACCAGTACAAAGGTATCTCCGTCGGCAATAATGACGGGGGGTACGACCTGTCAGTCAAAGACGTCAAATTTGGAACGCTTATTGGCGGCTATATGCGCTTTGGCCATCGCTTTTACTTGCAGCCAGAGGTGCTTTTTCAAACTAACCGCACTGATTACCAGGTAAATACTCCTGGAACAGGGGAATCTATCATCAAACGCTCCAGTTACAACAACTTACAAGTGCCGCTTGTATTGGGTGTTAAAGCCGGTCCGTTTCGTTTTCACGTAGGTCCGGTGGCTAATTATTTCCTGAGCGGCAACTCAGGGTTAAGCGATATTTCGGGCTTCAATGAAACCTGGAAAGACCTTACTTGGGGTTGGGTTAGCGGATTAACGGTTGGCAATGGCCGTATCTCTGCAGATATTCGGTACGAAGGCAATTTTAATAAATTCGGTGATCAGATTTCTTTCTTGGGCAAGGAGTATAATTTTTCCCAGCGCCCGATGAGTTTTGTGTTTGCGGTGAATTATGCCCTGGTTAAATAGGAAGGCAGGATTTTCAATTGATTCGATTGGTTACTGAGCAAAGTGGAAGTAACCAATCGAATCAATCGTAAATCGCCCCATATTCTTTGATGCGCCGTAAATAATGCGCGAAAACGATACTTCCCCTGTATACACCTGATTTATCCGCTTTTTTGCCAGGCAACTTATTTTCCGCCACAATTGCAGCCACCGATTTCCTTTTTTGCAAAACACTACGGAAGCCTTTGTAAAAGGCGATATGGGCGTCCCAAATGGCTTTGATATTGCGGGTTTGTCTTTTGGCTAAAAACATGGCAGCCGCAACACCATCGAGTACAAATCGGGCAGGAATCAACCAAAGTAATTTGCCGGTACTTTCATTTTTGATCAGGGTGAATAAACTGTTCCGAAAATTGAGGTACGTTTTTCGGGGACTTTGATAGCCTAAAGTGCCGCCTCCCAGGTGATAAACAGTGCTTTTCGGGAAACACCAAACAGAATATCCCGCGCGTTTCAGGCGCCAGCACAAGTCAATTTCTTCGTTGTGTGCAAAATAATCAGCATCGAAGCCGCCAAATTTCTGAAAAAGTGATGCCCGGATAAAAAAGGCCGCACCGGAGGCCCAAAAACAGGCCTGCGGACTGTCATATTGGCCAATATCCTGTTCTACATGGTTAAAAATACGCCCCCGGCAAAATGGATAACCCAACGTGTCAATCCAGCCGCCTGCTGCACCAGCATATTCAAATCTGTCACGCTGCTGTTCCGCAAGAATTTTGGGCTGGGCCACAGCAATAGTTGGATCGGCCTCCAGGGCTGAAAGAATTGGTTCCATCCATCCTGCAGTCACTTCCACATCAGAATTCAGAATAACATAATATTTTGCTTCAACCTGTGCTAATGCGCGATTGTACCCTTCCGCAAACCCCCAATTGGACTGCAGATCAATAATCTCAATCTGTGGATAGTAATGATGTACAAAAGAAACAGAATCATCAGGCGATCCATTGTCGGCTACAATAATTCTTGCTCCCGGATTAAATTTCACTACAGAGGGAAGGTATGTTGCAAGATGGGCCCGGGTATTGTAGTTCAGAATGACAATAGCCACCTCTTTCCAGTCAAATACCGATAACCTTTGTTCGATAGCCACCTGATCGGCAGCAATTTGGCTTTTTAAGGCCGCTAAACTATCTAATTTCTTATCGCCTCTGATAAAATCCACCACTTCTAACCGAAGGTTTTTCCCGTAAAGGTCGCCGTCAAAATCCAGGATATTGACTTCCACCCTGCGCTCCGTTGCTCCTTCAATAGTAGGCCGGTCACCGATATACAACATGCCCCGTAACCGTTGTTCGGCCTTTTCAATTTGGACATAACAAGCGTAAATTCCTGTGGGTGGAATTAATTTATATTGGTCATTAATATCGAGATTGGCAGTAGGAAAACCAATGGTACGGCCAATTTTGTTACCCGCTACTACCATGCCGGAAAGCACGAACGGATGGGCCAGTAATTTATTGGCATTGGTGATATCGCAGGCATCCAGCGCTTTCCTGATTTTGGACGATGACACCGTAATGTCATCCACTTCCTGGGCAGGAATCTCCACAATCGTAAATTGACCTGCGTCGGCATATTGTTGTAAAAAATGAAGGTCCCCTTTCCTGTCATTCCCAAAACGGTGATCGTACCCGATGACAATGGTGTGCGGCTGGAAGCGTTTTATCAGGAAGTCCTCCACATAATCTTTGGCAGAAAGTGCTGCGAATTCCTGTGTGAAAGGAGTAACTACCAAATGATCAATGCCGCATTGCCGAATCAGGTCAATTTTTTCCTGAGTGGTGTTGATCAGGTGAAAACCTGCGGTACTATTGCCTAAAACAGTGCGGGGATGTGGGTCAAAAGTAATAACAACACTTGCCACGCCTGCCTTTCGGGCAATCGCAGCAACCTGCTCCAATATCCGGCGATGGCCAGAATGAACCCCGTCAAATGACCCGATGGTAACAACTGTCTGTTGAAAATCAGGTAGTTGTGTTAAATCATTGTACACCCTCATAAAGAGCGCAAAAGTAGAACAATTGCTTTGGTCTGCGCCTTTTT
>JBILHQ010000067.1:0-25462 GCA_044350415.1 Saprospiraceae bacterium
TGGATTTGATTTCGCAGGGGCGGGCTGAAATGGTGGTAGGCCGCGGATCATTTATAGAAGCCTTTCCGTTGTTTGGTTTGAACTTGCAGGATTATGATGCGCTTTTTGTAGAAAAGTTAGAATTATTACTGCATATTCGAGACAATGAAGTAGCCAATTGGTCGGGTCGTTTTCGGCCGGCACTCAAGTACCAGGCTGTTTATCCAAGACCTTTACAAGATCCACTCCCAGTTTGGATTGGAGTGGGCGGGACACCTGAATCGTTTGTGCGGGCCGGCACGTTGGGGTTGCCGTTGATGGTGGCCATTATTGGTGGGGAAACACATCGCTTTCGGCCGCTGGTAGATTTGTACCGCCAGGCCGGGAAAAAGGCCGGACATTCCCCAGAACAATTAAAAGTAGGCTTGCACTCGCTGGGATATGTGGGCAATACGACCGAAGAAGCCATTGCAGATTATTATCCGGGTTATGCCGAAACGTTCACCCGAATCGGGAAAGAACGGGGATGGCCGCCTGTGACCCGCGCTGGTTTTGAGGCACAACGAGGGCCACTGGGCGCGTATCTGGTGGGTAGTCCGGAAGAAGTTGCTGCGAAAATTCTTCGGCACAGCGAGGCATTAGGCGGCATTTCAAGGGTTGCTTTTCAGATGGACAATGCCGCGTTGCCACATGATAAACTGCTACAGTCGATTGAATTGATCGGGAAGCGCGTGGCACCTTTGGTGCGGGATGGAGTAGTGGGATAAATGTTACCCTTGATCCAATGCCTTCCCTCCCTGCCAAATACCAATCCCCAACATGATCAATGACAGCAGTATCGCTGCGACACCCCGCTTGCGCGATTGGGTTTTCTTTTTGGTTTGTCCTAAAGAAATCAAGCCCGCAATCAATCCCACCAGACAAGCGATAACCGCCAGCGGGATCAGCACACCGCCTCCCGAAATAAACATCCCATATAACGCGGCTGCTCCAAGGGCGGCCCCGGCAAATCCTATGGCTACTTTAGAAATGCGCTGACCAGGTTCTTTTATTGGAGCAATCGTGGTGTCCTGTGGAGTTTCTGTCATCAAAACCACTGAATGGGCTGGGAATGCAGGAACCACACTGGCATTAACGCTGCCGGTTCCGGAACATACAAACAGGAAAAATACAAACTGGAAAAATACAAACTGGAAATACTTCATGATGGATAAATTTTGAGCAAAAATGCGCAGTTGTTGTTAAATAGGAAGCTTTTTTTGTCATTTTAAGGAGTGATCCTTGTCATGGAACTTGTTTGCGCGGATTTGGAATAGTGGGCGTATCATAAATCCAGGTGGTTTTAGCGCCGCTATTGGTGGTAAGAAAGTAAATAAAATAATGTGCGTTCCTATTGAGTGCCCCTTCGAGCGATTTTTTTACACGGAGAACCACGGAGAAAAGGCCACGGAGGGCCACGGAGGCGTAGAGTGAAAGAATATCGAACACCGAATATCGAAGTACTGCAGCGAATACCGTTAACAGGACTTTTTAATGCCATTCCTTCATATTGATCAATAATGCGTGTGTACGCTATACTACTTCGACATTCGGTTGTTCGACATTCCTCTTAAAATATGTGGGTAATTGTTAGATCTTTACGCCTCCGTGCCCTTTTCTCCGTGGTTCTTCGTGCAAAAAGGCGACTACCCCAACATCGCCAGCAGGTCTTTTTTCGACAGCGATTGATAGATAGATCCATCTGTTTTGATCAGGTCGTCTGCCAGTTTGGTTTTCGTTTCCTGCAATTTCATGATTTTTTCTTCCACCGTATCCGGGCAAATCAACCTCACCGCAATGACATTTTTCTTTTGTCCGATGCGGTAACAACGGTCAATGGCCTGGTTTTCGACTGCCGGATTCCACCACGGATCCACTAAATAAACGTAGTCGGCTTCTGTCAAATTAAGCCCGGTACCTCCCGCTTTCAGGCTGATCAGAAATACCCGTACCTGGTCATTTTGTTGAAATTCATTGACTTTGGCCGCTCTGTTGGTGGTTTGTCCGGTCAGGTATTCAAAACTGATATTTCTTTTTTCCAGTTCGGTTTTGATCAGGTCGAGCATGGCCACAAACTGGGAGAAGATTAATATTTTGTGCAGGTGGGATTTGTTGTCTATTTGCTCCATCAGCACCTCGATTTTGGCTGCGTGGCAATTTTGGGTTGCTGCATCTTTCAAAAGCGCCGGTGCATTGCAGATTTGCCGGAGTTTGGTGAGGCTGGTCAAAACGTGCATGCTGTTCAGGGGCTTGTCGTCGCCGGAAGTCGCCTCGATGAAATCGCGCAGTTCTTTTTCACAGGCATTGTAAACTTGTCGTTGCTCCGGCCCCATTTCACAATACAGGACCATTTCTGTTTTTTCGGGCAGTTCCGTTGCGACCTGCGCTTTGGTACGCCTCAAAATAAAAGGCCTGATTTTCTGTTGCAGGGTTTTGGCCCTTTGGTGGTCCTCAAACCGGTCAATCGGAATCGCGTAAGTATCTTTAAAATATTGTTTATTACCCAATAACCCCGGACAAGCGAACGAAAACTGTCCATAAATATCGAAAGTATTGTTCTCAACCGGCGTACCTGTCAGGACAATTTTATTCCTGGAGTGCAGTGTGCAGACCGCCTTATACCGCTGGGAATCGGGGTTTTTGATGTTTTGTGATTCATCCAGAATGATATAATTGAAGCGGTATTTTTTGAGCAATTGCAGATCTGACAGCAGTGTGCCATAGGTGGTGAGGATGATCTCGTAATCGTCCAACGCTTTGATATCCTTTATTTTATTCGCGCCATGGTGGGTAAATACTTTGATGGATGGTGCGAATTTGGCCACCTCATCCTGCCAGTTGAACAGCAATGAAGTGGGGACAATCACGAGGTTGGTATTGTGCGCTTGTTTGGTGCGCTGTGAAAGGATAAAAGCGAGAATTTGTATCGTTTTGCCCAAGCCCATATCATCGGCAAGGCATGCCCCAAAGTTGAATTCATCCAGACAATTCAGCCAGTTCAATCCTTGCTTTTGGTAGTCGCGGAGATTGGCCAGCAAAGCTTCCGGAACCGGCACTTCCTGTATCTGCTCAAAATCAGCAAACCTGGCTTGGTACAGCGCCAATTCGGCCTGTACTTCGCCACTCAACTCCGCAGTGTTCGACAGGTTACGGATCGTGGTAAAGTTGTTTTTGGGAATTCTGATCCAATCGCCCACCATTTCCCCCGCCTGGAAATAGTCGGCTAATTTTTGCAGCCATTCCACCGGCAGCACGCCTAACGAACCATCATCGAGTTGCACAAATTTGCTTTTATTGCGGATAGATTGGTGCAGCTGTTTGAGTGATGCTTTTTGTTTGCCATATTGCACCGATAGATCTGTATTGAACCAATCAATGCCGCTATTGATTTTTATAGTAACCGTTCCTTTATGAGGATTGAATTTGTTGTTTTTCAATTCCTGGAATCCCAGCACCTGGATGCCATTGTTTTTCCATACTTCAAAGGCCTCCAGGAACCATTGTTCCTCCAGAAATTTATCTTTGTGCAGGTAAAAATAGCTGCTTTCCTGTAATTGTTCGTCAAAATCCGGGTGTTGTGCGGCAATGAGCGAGGTGAACCTGATTTCGAGTTCATCATCGCGTTTGACCTTGAACGCCTTGCCTTTTTGATCCGTATTGTAGATTTGTTTTCTGGAAAAAACCGGAACTTCCATATTGCCGTACCGCATCACAGGGGTAATCGCCACGTGCGGGTCTTCATCGGCCAAATAGATGATTTTTTCGGAGATTTGGTCAAAACCATGTGCTTTTATCTGTTTTTCAGTGGCTGGTTTTACATAATTATATTTGACACCGATGCGCTGTTCTAATTTTTCCAGGATATTCTGGCGGAATGCTTCATATTTGGAAGTGTGCATCAGCAGGTTATGGTTGTTCTTTTTGAAAAAATCAATCACCCGCAGCACGTCAGGATTGGTCAATAAATACATCGTCTCTTCGACCAACAGAAAATAACCATACCTGACTTTTAACGCATGGAGATCATACGTTTTACCTTTTACCTCCAGGGTGCCAGATACTTCATAAAATAGTCCTTTTTCATCTACCGACAATTGAATATCCGTTTTGCTGGTTTGCAATTGAACCGGCACAATGGCAGTCGCGGTAATATTTTCTGAAATTTTGGCATCGTGGAAATAGACCGGCAGTTGGAATGGATTTTTGACAATGATTTTCAGCGCATCAATATCTGATGCTGTTTTGGTGCCCGTAGCGGGCTGCTGAAATGCTGCAACAGCGGTGTAGAACTTGGCTTCTTCCAAACCTGTTGTTTCCCAGATTAAAGTCAATGGATTAATGGCAGTCAAAGGGTTTTTTATCTTTCCATCCTTACTCATGGGCCCGTTCAACAGTTCGATCACTAATTGGTCGTGGTATTTGTGCTTGCGCAAAACCATGATCGTAGTAGTGTTTTCAAGGCTACTATTGATTACGGGCGGCTTTACCTTTTTTAGGGGCAACAACTGTTCTTTCAATAAGGCATCGGTATCCTGGGTAAAAGGGAAAAGCGCTTTTATTTTGGGTTGAATAGCAAATGATTTGTTGGTATACTCCACCTGAAAAAAATCATCCAGGTTGGGCATCGCCTCCATGCCATAATCCTTCGCCACCTGTTTCATTTTTGTCGTGCGCAGCACCGGGTCAAAATAAATACGCAGGTAAGTCCGGTCCACGATATTGAACAACACCTGCGCCTGGTGGGCGCACAATTGCGCTCCGGCTGCCCCGCATGGACAGGATACAATGAGCGACTGGCCAGTCTGCGCCACCGTCACCACCGGAAACCGAATCGCTCCCGGATGCGTGAATGCACCGGCATCAACCTCAATAAATTGGGGATGAATATCAAAAAAACCATTTCGGTCGGTCTCCATAGCCTCCGAACTTACCCTTGCGATTTCTGCATAGGTCAGGTTGGAAATGGTTTTATTGTCGAAAGTGTATTGCATCGAATCGTGAAGGTTTCTGGTTTAGGGGTTTCTGGTGCGGTATTGGGGGACTATTGTTGGATAGTTTTTGTCCAGGGGGGCATTGTTGCATTTTACGGGAACCGGTGACATCTCCGGATGAAGTCCTGCAATCACCGGATTCATTTTTAAAGCTGCCGGGGAGGTTTTAAGGAGGGAGCGGGTAAATATACGGTGGTTTTGGGAAAAAAGGGTGGGGTTTTGGTATCCAACAGGCAGTTCGAGGCAGACTTTTAGTAACTTTGCAAGAATCGACGAAATCAACCGTAACTTTGCACCATCATGGAAGAACAACCACCACAACCCAATAACCCCCTGCACGGCAAAACGCTGCAAATGATTCTGGAACACCTGCTCGACGTCTACCGTTGGGAGGGGTTAGCTTATCATATTGATATCAATTGCTTCAAAAATGAGCCCAGCATGACTTCCAGCCTGAAGTTTCTGCGGAAGACGCCATGGGCGCGGGAGAAGGTGGAAGAGTTGTATTTGTATAGCTTACGAAAATAAAAAGTAATTCGATTTACCATTAATTAAAGATTCCTTGCTACCACTCCATCGGAAAGTATAGCAAGGGATTTTGTATAATCGTAAATTGCAAATCGAATCAATCGTAAATCGAATTAATATCCATGCAAATTAATATCTCCCGTATCCACCAATTCCACCCGTTTCCCCATTTTTTTCTGGATCACCTTAAAATGCTGCTCTTCTTCCGCGCCCACAAAGGAAATCGCGGTGCCTGCCGCACCTGCGCGGCCTGTTCTGCCGATACGGTGGATAAAATCTTTGGGCGAACGCGGCAATTCATAATTGATCACCGTTGGCAATCCCGGAATATCGATCCCCCGCGATGCTAAATCGGTGGCGACCACCACATTGATTTCGCCCGATTTCAGGTAGCGCAAGGCATCTGTCCTTGCTCCCTGGCTTTTTTCGCTGTGGAGCGCCAGGGCCGCCACGCCGTTTTGTTTGAGTTTGTGCACCACACTGTCGGCCTTGTGAATGGAAGACGTAAAGACCAATACCTGTTTCAGTTCCTGTTCTTTGATCAGGTACCGCAACAACGGTCCTTTCCGCGCATCGGTGACCGAATAGCCCACTTGCGTAATCAAGTCGAGGTTCTCTTCCTCCCGTTCAATCTCGATTTTCACCGGATTGTTCAGCAGCATTTCAGTGATGGTATTGACATCTTTGCCAAGCGTTGCGGAGAACAGCAGGTTCTGGTGTTGAGACCGCAGCAGGGCAAAAATGCAGTTCATTTCGTCCTTAAAACCCAGATTCAGCATTTTATCGGCCTCGTCGAGCACCAGAATATCCACGTCCGACAACTGCATGGCGTTGTGCTTGTGCAAATCCAGCAAGCGTCCTGGTGTGGCGATAAGGATTTCCACTCCCTGCAATTTCCGCATTTGCGGATTGATCGACACACCGCCGAAGACCGCTAAAGTCTTCACCGGTCGCGGCAGATTCCGGCTAAACGCCGCAAATACCAGTCCGACCTGTCCCGCCAGTTCCCTGGTTGGCACCACGATCAATGCGGTGATATGCCGGTTTTTGGCGGGCGGTTTGGTCTGGAATTGCTGCAGAATGGGCAGTACATAACTGGCGGTTTTACCCGAGCCAGTCTGGGCAATGCCCAGCACATCTTTTCCCGCTAATATCGCAGGGATAGCAGCGGCTTGAATAGGATATGGGGTGGTGTATTCGGATTTAGCGATGGTGGCCAGTAAAGGCGCGGAGAGACCGAGGTCGGAAAAAGACAAAATATGGTATGTGTTAGTGCTGGATGAGATGTAAGTGGGGATAAAGGTACGGTGTTTTTGGGAGGGGAGGAAATGGGAGGGTGGGGGGATGCAAACCAGTGCCCATTCGAACTTCCATGGAGGCCTGTGATCTCATACCGTATTAACATAGCAAGGGAAGAAATCATCAAAGAAGCAGTTGTTGAAGTCGAAAAATTTGAAGAGGCACCTTTCAGTGGCTTAGGATCTGAAATGCGCTATAGTCACCGCGAAGTGGAATACGCATTTTGTAATTCAAAAACCTCGTACGAGCATATAAATGTATGTATGCTGTCCAATTCGTAAAAAAATATGTTAATTATTTTTTTTATTTGAGTATTTTCCACTACCTTTATTCAAAGTTAACCCGTACAAACAATAAAATTATGCTCACCAGCTTTCTACTAACAGACGATCTCTGCATACTAAAAATGAATGGGCAACTACAAATTTTAATTATTTACCATGTAAAATAAAATTCTACGAATTATGTTTTCAATTAGCCAAAACAACATTTTTACAAAACCCAGGAAAATTCTGTATTTATTTTTAGTATTGTCATTTTGTAATAATTTAGTAGTGAAAGGACAATCGTGCAGTGATGCTTCCATTTTAGCAAAATACGGGCAGTACCGTGAGAACCTGAATAAACATTTTATAGTAACCGATCGCGATCCATCCGGATGAAACATATAAACTCCAGGCTGTAACCCCTGATTTAGGGATATTAAACTCATCTTTTATTCTTTTACGCAACTAAAATACTTAACCATGAAAAAAATACTTTTTTTTGTTTGACTTTAACACTTGTTGCTTGGTGTGGATGTGCCTCAAAACACAAGATAATCCACTGACCGCAAGTGAATTACTCACTCAGGGCGAGTGGACATCTGTTGTTAACCTTGACGACATAGACCTTGATGGAACTTTTGTAGAATTCGGTGACGATTGTGAAAAAGATGACCACTTGATATTTAATAAGAATAACAAATTTCAGCAGAATTCAGGTTTGGATGCATGTGACAGCAGTACTGCCCCGAACAGTGTTATTGCAGAAGGTGACTGGGAACTGCTGAATAACGATCAAAATTTGGTATTAAAGTTTCCTGCTTATGAAATCAAATTTAATATTATCCAAATTAACGATCACGAATTACAACTTGGATTAATCGAGGATAATAATCCGGCAGGAGTTATTACACAGAAATTAATCCTAAAGCGTTGACTATGAGACTCTTATTGGTATTCGGCACATTGATGTTGTCTTTCGCAGGGATATCCTGCAAAAAAACAACCATGGTAACCGGAATGATAACTGATAGTGCTACAGGTCAACCAATTAAAGGAGTAAAGGTGTTGATGGCAGGAAATAAAAATGGAAGCGATGAAACTATTACAGTAGACCTCGATATATCAGCAACAGATACCTTGGGGCAGTATGCCGTTGAGGTAAGTGGTAAAAAAATTCAAAGGGTTTTTATTCGAATTACCAAAGATGGATATGCTGAAAAAAAAATAGTCTATTTTGATAATGGATCGTGTACGGAATATAATTGGGTGCTAAATCCTTATGATGCTTACCTGAGTATAAAGTTAATCAATCAATCGGGTGCAAATGATTTATTCTATGCAATTGCAGGAAACAACTATGATGGTCTTAGAATTGTGGGGCCAAGCGGAAGCCATTCGTTGATGATACCTAAGGATGATTCCCTTACTCAGGTGGTAAAAATTGCAGGTGGGGACTTTAATCAAATACTTTGGGATATTAAGAACTTTGGCAGCTCCCCGGCACATATTGATTCCATTTTTTGTCCAAGGAATGACACGACGTACTATGTTTTGAGATATTAGGTTGTTGCGGTGGGAGGAAACAGAAACAGGGGTTACTGTAACCAGGAACCCCTGTTTTATGGTAATTTTGTAGCCATGTATCCCGTACTTTTGAGCTTCACGATAACCCATCTCCATGCTGCGATTATTAAAATGGCTCCTTTCGCCCCTGTTGCTCCTTTTTTTGGTGTTTTTCAATTGATCCGGTGCAGTTCGGGCTACAAAGAAAAAGACGGGAAAGTTTATTTTAACGGGGAAGAAATCACGGACAAAAGTTTCGTGGTGCTCAATGATGCTTTTGCCAGGGACTCCACCACGGCTTATTATAAAAGCAAATCTTTCCAATATGCCGATGTGGCTACGTTTAAAGTATTGGGCGAAAACTACGGCAGCGACAGCCGGCACGTTTTTTATAAAATCAATATAGTCAAAGGGGTAGATCCTGCCAGTTTTAAGGTTTACCCGCATGACGTGGGCAATGCCGATGCGGAAGATGCAGGGGGCAAATTCCATGAAGGCAAAAAAGTGGTGGATGATGAATGATGGATGCTTTTACGGCAACGCCTGCGCTGCCCGTTCCACTTCTTCGCCCACTTTTTCGCCCACTTGTTTCGCCATTTCAAGGTCCTTCAGGGCTTCTGCTTTATTGCCCGACTTGATCCAGCACCGGGCCCTGTTCAAATAATTGGCTCCTTTTTTAGGATTGAGCCGGATTCCTGCGTCGAAATCTTCCTTCGCTGCGCGGTAATCCTGTTTGGAGTTGTAATAGATAACCCCTCTGTTGCCCCTTGGCTCTTCATCTTGCGGTGCCAGTTCAATACATTTGGTATAGTCAGCGATTGCCTCATCTGTTTTTCCCAATTTATCGAGGGTAAAAGCGCGTAATAAATAGGCCCGGGGCTTGTCGGGATGGAAGCGGACATATTGCCCGGCATCGGCGAGGGCCGCTTCATATTTTTGTTGGTTCAAATAAATCACCGTGCGGTTTTCCAGGGAATTGGCGTGGTCGGGCTCTGTCTGTAAGGCAATGGTGTAGTCTGCCACTGCTTCGTCGTATTTGTTCAATTTGGTAAACAGGTAATGTGCGCGGTTGGAACGAGCCACATAACCAGTAGGGTAGGCTTCAATCGATTTGGTCCAGAGTGTCAGGCTGTCTTTCCACACCCGGACTTGGTGGTTGGTCAACACTGCGAATCCCAAACCTGCCAGGAAAAACAACCCCAGCAGACTGTTTTTGGTGGTTACTGACCAGGTGCTGTTGGTCCATGCCATGGCGAGTGTAAATGCCAGGCCTATATACGGCACGTAAGTGTACCGCTCCGAAATGACAGAATTGCCAAAAGCCAGTAGCTGAAGGACTAACGCCACATTGACGGCATAAAATGCAATGCCAAACAGGAAGTCTTTGTTCCTGCGGAAATACCAGGCCGCCGCCGCCGTCGCCCCCGTCACCAGCAGTGCTGGATAATAAGAGATGGGTATGATTCCAGCCGCCGGAAACGGGTGTACAGCCGATAAAGGAGCGGGCCAGAACAAGCGTTTGATATACTCACCAAAACCATAACAGGCAAATGTTACCCGTTGCCAGATGGGGTAGTACTCCTGATCGGCAATGGCTTGTTCAGATTGAAATTGCAGGGTAAGTACGCCGAAAAGCAATGCCAAAGCGAAAAAAGGTAATTGCTCTAACCATACTTTTTGATCCGTCAGGGATCGGCCACGGTACCAGTCCACTAGCAACAAAACGACAGGAAGGGTCACGGCCGCAGGTTTGGACAGCAGTGACATTGCAAAAAGCACCAATGAAACGGTGTATTTTTTCCAATCGGGCTGTTGGATATACCGCAGGTAGGAGAGGAGCGACAACAGGAAAAAAGCGGTGTAGAGCACGTCTTTTCGTTCGCTCGCCCAGGTTACTGATTCCACGTGCATCGGATGAAGGCCAAACAACATAGCTGTGATCAGGCCCACCCAACGTTGGCCATTGGAAAGCCGGAAGGCCAATAAAAAGACCAATCCTGTATTCGCGATGTGCAGGAGCCAGTCGATCAGGTGATATGAATAAGGCGACAATGCGCCATACTGGTAATTCAACGCCAATGACCCGACGGTCAATGGATGGTAATTAGATACTACGGGTTTTGAAAAAATGCCCACCCAATCCGGTCCCCGCAGCAGGGGATTTTCGGTGATATAAAATTGATCGTCCCAATTGGTAAATCCATTGGCGAGCATCGGGGAAAAAACCAGTGCGGTTATGGCGCAAATGCCAAGCAGCCATAATACCGGAATGCCCTGTTCAGGGGATTGGGGCGGCAAGGAGGGGCGTTTGTTTTTTTTCATTGGTGCAGATGCAATTTAAGCCCGAAAGATAATGGGTTCATGGGAATTATTGCAATACTGCGGTGAATTTTGGGATGAGCGTGATGTCGATGCGTGATGTCACGCACCCGACATCACGCACTAATATTTCACCACCACCACGGTCTTTGAAAATCCTTTACCAACCAGCCGTACATTATACCGGCCTGCGGGCAATCGCCCCAAGTGCAGCGTCCTTGTTGCGCCGTCCGATACCATGCTGTGGTCTTCCAGAACTACTTTGCCGAGATTATCAATGACTTGTAGTAAGGAGGTCGGACTGCCTTCGCAGGTAACCAACAGGATATCACTGGTGGGATTAGGCCGAATGAATATTTTAAAGGCATCACTGGGATCGTTGGTGGAAGTGGTAGCCGAGACAATCACGGTATCCGATGCCGTACATCCAGCGCTATTGGTCACCGTTACGGTGTAAGATCCGGCAGTATTAACGGTGATGGTCGGCGTGGTGGCGCCAGTAGACCACTGATAGGTCAGCCCCGGATTGGCAGGTGCGCCCAATACTGCCTGTCCGCCCTGGACGATAGCGATATTGGCACCTAAGTTAATGGTAGGGTATGGATTGACGGTAATATAAACGGAGGCACAATTGATGGCTGGACCACAATTTGTGCCTTCCGGTTGTACGAACAAAAAGCCGCTTGTGGTAGGGACAACGGTGGTAGCGGTGCCGGTTCCTACCATCGATCCTGCCGTACATTGGCCTGTCCGCCAGATCCATGCTCCACCTGTTCCTGGAGATCCGCCCTCTACATTTACAGAAATACTCTCCCCAATACAAATATTATTAGCGGAAGCTACAATACCCGTTGGCGCGACAGCGTAGGCGCATGACAGGATACTCGCCACGTTGGAATAGCCCGAACAATTGGAACTGCAACAAGATCTTACCCTGTAGAAATAGGTGGTGCCGGGTATTCCGGTGGTATCAGTATAAGATTGGGAAGTGCCGGTTGCTGCAATTAAGGAAAAGGGACCTCCCGCATTAGTGGCTCTTTCCAGCTCCATATTAGAAACATTCGTCATTGAGCCAGCCCAACTGAGAAGGGTTTGGTTGTTTCCTGCAATCGCAGCCGTTAAGGTATTGGGGGCAACAGGTGCGGTTGGGCACGAACAAGTGACGGTAAGCGTATAACTACCATAATGTCCATTGTAAGAGGTATTTCCTTGTCCGCCCGGATACATGGACCCATAACCATCCACTAAAATATAATAGGTGCCTGCTGGGGCATTGGTCATGGTCGAAACGTTACTGGTGACGATCACGTTGCCGGGGTTATTCGTAACGTTACAGCCGGTGAGAATAAAAACATCCAGGTCGAGACCTTCTGCATAATTAGAGAGCGTTGCCGTAATGTCGCCCGTACCAGTCGTGGTTAATGAATAGATATCTTCGGGGCCGGGATCATTCCAGGAAGTATAGGGATTACTGCTTACCGCAGAAAAATCGCCGGTGGTTACATTATTGGAGCTGCTTTGTTTCCCAGTCGTTTGTCCATTATATGCTTGTCCGCAAGTCAAAGGAACGGCATTAGCACAATTTAAGGAAAAACTACTGGGGCCGGTTACAGCCACGTTTTGAGAAGTATATTGCTTGTTTTGGTTGGGTGTGCAGTTGTATTCGGAAAAAACCGGCCAATAGTCATCATTGTTAAACTTCGCTTCATTCGCATCGCGCCATTCAAAATGGAGGTGCGGACCGCTGGAATGTCCTGTGTTGCCCGATTTTCCGATGATTACGCCCTGAGCGACCACATCGCCTACTTTTACACCGATAGCATTCAGGTGTGCATAATAGGAATAGGTATTATCGCTGTGTTTTATTTTGACTAAATTGCCATATCCACCAGTCAGTGTTTGAGTTCCGGTAGCATTAAACCAGGCGAAAACAACAGTTCCACTGGCGACCGCTAAAATATTTGTTTGCAGGGGGATAGGAAAATCTATGGCCTGGTAGCCATGGTCGCCTGTATGTGGGCCACAGGTAGCGGCGGCACAGGCAGATGGAAAATTCATGTTTGGTAACAGGGAGCCCGTTCGGGAAACACAAAAGGCACTGCCGCTTGTCCACGGTAGTTTGAAGTTCACCTGATCTGCTACTGATGAACTATTGTTTTTTTTTACCTGGGACGGGTCTTTTTCATCAAATTGGAGGATATCTGATTTCTTCGAGTCTGTACCAAGCCATCCGACGACGGAAAAGGAAGCCAGGTCGTCTTTTTGAAGCAGGGTTTCTTTGTTTTTCTGACGATCATAGATATATATCCTGTTTATAGTGCTCTCAGGACCTTTTACATCAGCAGTGGCACCGTAAATAAAACACTTTCCGTCGGGAGAAATTACCGGAGTGGTCAGGTAAGCCGATGTAATGGATAATTTTGCGAATTGGCGGGTGGAGATATTGTACGACCAAATTCCTTCGTTTTCGGAAGCACTCCCAAACACTAATGCTTCTATATAAATAACGTCTCTCTTTCCAGACCAGGCAACGGGCCTGAAAGCGTAATTCGTATCGGGGCTGTTGGTGGGCGAAACCAGGATGTTTTTGGTATTCCTTTCGGCATCGTAGGCGCAAAGGTGGTATGCGCCATTATCCATATTTCTTTCCACAAACAACCAGTTCTTCCCGTCGGCCGATTGAATGGCTGAATAAAAGCCCATACCAGCGGCAATGGGTATTTTGTTCAACACCTCTTTGGGCATGGTGCTGTAAGAGTAGTAGGTGGAAGCAGTGCGTATTTTATTTCTTTTAATCTTCACGCCTTTTCCTAAAAGAGCGGTCTTCCCTTTGGTCGAACTGCTGTACAATTCAGTACTGTTCTTATAGAATGCAAATTGGTTTTGCCCCCAAATGGTTGCCGTGAGCAGGACAAAAAGGATTGATAATACTGTTTTGGTATGCATGGTATTAAAAATTGAAAATCGGTTAATATATATTGACAGCATTCGAGCGAACGTGCCAGGGATTAAGGATAAAACTATACTACTGGACGATATTTTCAACGCTGCGTAAAAAATCTGCGTAAAATCTGCGCGTAAAATCTGCGCGTAAAATCTGCGCGTAAAATCTGCGCGTAAAATCTGCGCGTAAAATCTGCGCGTAAAATCTGCGCGTAAAATCTGCGCGAAATACACTCTGGGTGCTGCAAAAAATCTGTGTAAAACCTGCGCGAAATACACTCGAGCGCTATGTAAGTATGGATAAAAGCTTCCTTACCGTTGTTGTTTTACTAATTTTGTTGTGCGAACTTGTTGCCCCGACTGCACGGTGCAATAATACAATCCAGTGGGGAGTGCTGCTGCGGATTCCCAGTAAAGCACTTTTTCTTCTCCGGATTGTACCGTCAACTGATCTGCTAATTGCGTAATCAATTGGCCGGTAGCATCGTAAATCCGAACGCTTACCGGGGTTGTTTGTTGCGCTTTTACCCGAATTTCTAAACGATCGCTAAAAGTATTTGGCGATATATTAACGGAGGTAAGGTCTATGGTGGGCGATTGAGTGCCGCTGGCTAATTCCGCTTGCCACCAGTCTAAAACAGTGCCTACGTGTGACCGCATCAAATTAAAATCAGAGGCTAATGACAGATCAAAGCCGTAGGTCAAAACCCTGGCTCCATTGGGTGCATGATACCAAGCTGCTGTGACGGCGCCTTCCAGTACATAACCGCTGCCGCCAAAAAGATAAACAGGCGTTGCTTCGGGGCGCAATTCAAAACCATCGGCATACCAGAGCGTGCTGAATTGCCAGTTAATATCCCCTATTCCTGTAATGGGCTGGCCAGGGACCGGGGTAACAAAAGGTACGCCTAAACCGCCATCATCGCCAAAAGATTGCGCTGCATATTTGGAAATTCCCAGATAGTCATAGGCAAAATCACCTGCCTGAAAGGTGATAGGAGCCTGTCCGTAGCGATCGAAAAAATAATCGATCCCAATCAGCCAAAAGTTGGCATTGGGTTGGGACAGGTACTGAGTCAATTCTGTATTAGTGGAATCCCCTCCGCCCCAAAACTGGAGCCCCGCTCCCCATGACGAAGTGTGCCAGATGACTAAGTCGTAGTCGCTCATATCGGCTGCTGAAGGGCTGACACCTTGTCCGTAAGCATCGATATAGAGGTTTTCGTACCCCAATGAATCAAGGGTGGAAGCCAAAGTTTCCGCATTGCCAAAGGTATCGCCGCTGTCGTCGACAAACATTATTTTGAACTGTGCATTGGCGGAAAAGGCTATGAAGGTGAAAAGGAAAAGGTAGATTAGTTTAAACATGTTAAATATTTAGAAAGCGTTTGATTTTTTTCGCGCCAAAATTAGAAGTTTTTATTAAATTTTTTACCATTATTCCTAAGAACCATCAGTTTTTCAGCAATACCTGGGGGGATGAAGCATCGACTATGCAAAAATAGATCATGGGTGGTAGTGTTTTATTTTTATTGTAGAAATAATTGCATTGAGTGCAGAGGATTTGAAATAAAAGGGGATAATTTCCTGTTTTCATGTAACTTTATAAAAAAACTACCACTAATGATAGCAGAGCCCGTATTAGTTTTTGAAGAACTTGCCCAATTTCTGGCAAACCTGTCTCCCCGTAAAGTTATAGCATTCAGGACTTCTCCAAAGTCTCAGGAAAGAGTTACTTATTTAATTGCCAAAAACAAGGAGCGCGGCCTTTCTGAAGCAGAAGATAAGGAAATGGAGCAATATATGCAGATTGAGCATGTTGTTCAATTAGCCCAAGCCAAGGCTTTAACCAGTAACCCCTTTTACCCCATCATCACCGTCTCCCCATACAGTTCCGCCCGCATATTCCGCACTTTTTCGCTGTGCAGGTATTCGCCATACGTCATTGACTGATCAATCATGCCATTTGGCGTGATTTCAACAATACGGTTGGCCACAGAGTCTAGTATTTGGTAGTCATGGGAAGTAAAAATGAGATTGCCGGTGAATTCCTGCATCCCGTTGTTCAGGGCTGTGATAGACTCCAGATCCAGGTGGTTGGTAGGTTCATCCAAAATCAGGAAGTTGGGATTGGACAGCATGATTTTCGACATCATACACCGCACTTTTTCGCCACCGGATAAAACACCGGAGCGTTTGAAAACCTCCTCTCCGCTGAACAGCATCCGGCCGAGGAATCCACGGATAAATGACTCGTCTTTTTCTTTGGAATACTGGCGCAACCAGTCAATCAGGTTCATGTCCTGGTCGCCGGAGAAAAAAGCACTGTTGTCGTTGGGCAGGTATTGCGGCGAGATAGTCTGGCCGTATTGGAACGTGCCTTCAAAATCGGTGTCTTCGCCGGCAAGGATATTAAAAAGGGCAGTCAGGGCCAGCGCATTGCGGCTGATGACGGCGACTTTTTCTCCTTTATTGAAACGGAGGTACATGTTTTTGAACAGGTATTCGCCTGCCTCGTTCTTTTTCGACAGGTTGACAATGTCCAAAATGATATCACCCGGATCGCGTTCGGGTTTGAAAGCGATGTAGGGATAGCGGCGGCTGGACACCTGCAATTCTTCCAGGTTTAATTTTTCAAGGGCCTTTTTACGGCTGGTCGCTTGTTTGGATTTCGAGGCATTGGCCGAGAAACGGGCGATAAAATCCATCATCTCCTGGCGCTTGGTCTCTACCTTTTTATTCTTGTCGGCCATTTGGCGCGACATCAGCTGGCTGGTTTCGTACCAAAACGTATAGTTACCGGTGAACATCCGGATTTTTCCAAAATCCACATCGACGACATTGGTGCACACCATATCGAGGAAGTGACGGTCGTGCGATACCACAATGACGATATTCTGGTAATCTGCCAAAAAGTCGCAGAGCCAGTCTGTTGTTTCCGCATCGAGGTCGTTGGTCGGTTCGTCCATCAACAGGATATCCGGGGAGCCAAATAATGCCTGGGCCAACAGCACTTTTACGCGTTCTGAGCCATCTAATTCTTTGACTAATTTATAATGCAGTGATTCGTGCACGCCCAGGTTGCTGAGCAATTCCGCAGCGTCACTTTCTGCCATCCAGCCATTCATTTCCCCAAATTCTCCTTCGAGTTCGGCTGCCCGCATAGATTCGGCTTCCGTTGCATCGGGGTTATCATAAATGGCATTTTTTTCTTTCATGATATCATAGAGGTATTTATGCCCCATGATCACGGTATCCAGGACCGGATATTCGTCAAAAGCGAAGTGGTTTTGGCTGAGCACTGCCATGCGCTCGCCGGGGGTAATTTCTATCGTGCCCCGGGTGCTTTCTATTTCGCCGGACAGGATTTTCAGGAAGGTAGATTTACCGGCACCGTTTGCGCCGATAACGCCATAACAGTTGCCTTTGGTAAATTTAAGATTGACTTCATCAAAAAGAACCCGCTTGCCAAACTGCAAGCCAATATTATTAACTGATAACATCTAAGTATAATATGCTGATTACTGAATACGATAATGTGCTAATTATCAATGGTTGCGATACTTCCATTGTAAAAAATCCATTTAAAAGCAGCGCAAAGGTACGGGTATTGGTTGTAAAATTTTGTTTTTCTTTGAAAAAAGGGGGTGAGTCGGAATTAAATTTTGGCGAACGGTGATAGGTCATTGAATGTGTAGGTCTTTTTTCAGAATAGCGGATCAGTTTTTTCGCTCTTTCTCTATTGTCGGTTCAACGCTAGAAGGAATAGGGTATGTGTCCAGATCCATACTACTGGATGACTTTTAATTTTTGCGCAGAGATAAGAGGGGATTTCGCACAGATTTTACGCAGATTTTTTGCGCAGATTTGACACAGATTTGAAAATATCCAGTAGTATGGTCCAAGTCAATTCGGAATGCAGTGCTATCAAAATAACCGCCATACCTCCGGCAATTCTTCCTGCAAGTCAGCCCCGTCATACCCGACTTTGTTGAGTTTGTCCGATACCCGGTACATGGACAACATTCCGTCTCCAACCGGTTTTAGCAACGGCAATACCGCTTCGAGCGGCGCATCCGACAGCCACAATTCCCGCTCCCGGGCATCGGCGAAGATTACCGGCATCCGGTCGTGCAGGGTTGCCATTTCGGCATTAGGTGTGGTGGTGATAATGGAAAAAGTGCGCTTTGTTGTGCCGTTTCCCTGCCATTCGTCCCAGATGCCGGCCATAAACAACAGTTCGCCCGAGTGGAGAAAGATCCGGTAAGGTGTTTTAGCGCCACCGGGTTCTTTGCGCCATTCATAAAAACTATCGGCCGGTACCAGACAACGCCTGCTGTGTACCGGCTCGCGAAAGGACGGTTTTTCGGCCACACTTTCGGCCCGCGCATTGATCAGTTTCCCGCTGTTTTTACCGTCTTTACTCCAATCCGGTACTAATCCCCATTGCATTCGCTGCAACTGGTGCGGATGGTCGTTTGTAATAACGCAGGCCTGTTGCACGGGGGCAATATTGTAACTGACCGGCAGGTCGGCAGGCACATCGACGACCTTCGCCAGGGATTCCTTTTGTTGTTTTTTAGGAGCGAGTGAATAACGGCCACACATGGTTGATTAATATTTTACGCAAAACTACAATATGGAGGCCAATGCCAGTCTGTTAAAAATACTGCACAAAAAAAGAGACCTCTCCATTGGTAATCTGTGCAGGTTCATAAACCGAATGATTGACATTATTGGTCTGCTCAAAATCAATGGGCCGATGCAGCCAGGTATCGAACTTGCAGCGTATTTTTTTGCCGGTAAAATTAATAAGCTGACCGGTAAAAAAATTATTACCCTGATAACTGTAATCTTCTGTATCCAGTATAGTCAGCGAACCAATGGGAAGTGGGCCGATACTATCGTTACTTAATGCATATTCTTTGTAGAAGAAAAAGTCGGGCATAACAACTTGATAACCAATAGCCACATTTCCTGCTCCGCCGTTAGTGGGAAAGGACTTTCCTTTGGGGAAAAATGCTTCTACTTCTGCCAGGCTCAATTTTTCGGGGAGGGAAGGTTCTTTGGGAAGGCTGGACTTAAAATCAAAATACATCAACGGATCTGAGTTGCCTATTCCCCAAAAATCAAGCCGGATACCTCGGTACCCATTGATTACTGAAGCAGTACTTGTACAAGAAATCAAATTAGAAAAAACCGGTTCTACTCTTTTGCCAACCGTGATATCCAAAGGGATATATCCTGTGGTGTCATAATCTTTAAAATTGCCTTGCACATAAAAATCACGCGTGAACGGCCGTTGGGTAATGTCAATATCAGCATCTTTTTTGCAGTTTGACAGTAAAAAAGAGGTGAATAGAAAATATAAAACAGATCTTGTCATGATAAAATGATGGATGATTGAGTTGAAAATGGGCTTTAAAATGCCAACCGTACAGAGGCCTGCAGGTCAGAATTGGTATGGGTATCCTTTCGTTTGAAAAAATTATCGTGGGTCAAATCGGTAAGCCCCTGTGTGTATCGCAGATCAAGGAATACTTTTCGCCATAAAGCCCGTTGATATCCGATAGTCATGCCACAATCCATTTCTCTAACCCCGGTGCGTATTTTTATATTATTAAAAGGCTCAGTGGCCGAAGAAATGCCGATTCGCAAGCTGCCTCCCTGCTCCACTGATCCGACAGCGATCCAAGAGGGGCGTATACCAGCAAGCCAGGTGTTGCGGGGATGATTTTGGGAGTGAAAATTGAGCAACAAAGGCAGTTCAAACATTCGGATGCCAGTAGGTCTTACCTCCTTATAAACGTAGTGATAGGTTCTCGGGGTCACTAAATAGTCCTGAAAAAATACAGAAGGTATCCGGCTTGGACCGAATTTAAGGTGCATTTCTACCTGTGCCGATACTCCGGGACGAATCAAATGTGAATAATAGAGTCCAAAGTGCACGCCACTTGAGATGTGTCCATTTTTTGGATCGGCCATTATCATCTGTGTACCTGCCAGCATTCCCCAGGACGATCGGCTGGGGGTTGTTGGAATCTTGGATAAAGTCTTGTCCGGGGCATCTGCGCCAAACCGTTTACGGATGCCTGCACTGAATGAAAATAACGAATAATTATCGCGCCGGGCCATTTCTTCCAGATAGGTTTTATATTGCTCGTATCGATAATGGTTTCTTTCTGGCAAAGGATTGCCGGTTGTATGAGTTGTTTCCTGTATTTGAACCTTGCCCGATTGGGCGAGCAGGTGTAAGCCGATATCCAATGCGGTAGATTTATTTAACCAAAGGTTCCACCGCCCGCTCAACTCGGCTACCGGTATTATCAAAGGTTTGTAATACAGGCGCGCCCGCTCCTGTCCATCCTGCCAGAGGTATTGATTCGTCCGTTGCATCATTGCACCCGCTCGCAGGGTAAGGCTGAATTCATGGCCATTTCTACAGCGCAGGTTAATTTCGGGCCCGATTGCTATGGAAAGCCCGTGCAGGTTTTCTGATGCGTTTACGTTAGTTTCACCATCACCAAAGCCATATCTTTGTCCTTCAAAATTGTGGTAGCGCAGCGCAGCATCGACAGAAAAAAGGGGTTTAATCCGGTATGCTGCTCCGAATCCGATCGTATGGTACCCCCAGTTACGAACGTTATTTGATATAAATCCAGGTCCGCTTCCTGTTTCAAAAAGTACAGTGATCCGGTCATTTTGAGCCATTACCGAATAACTCCAAATGAGGGAAATGGAGGGAATGAGTATACTTAATTTCAGCATAATAAAATATTTTATTGGATGTAATAGGCAGACTATCGCCAGCGCGTCATAATAAATTGGCAGGATTGGGGTTTGTTATCCGGTTTGGTACACAATATCCAATCGATTTGAACCCGGATGGTATCCGCTCCCTGAAATTTTCCATGCAGCCAGCTGCTGCATACTTGTCCTTCGTCTACCCGGCATTGATAAGGAAACATGAATTTGGGAAAAGGAAACTGCACTATGTCTATGCTGTCGCCGTCAGGCAGGTCATAATATGCAAAATTGCCGGAAAAGCCGACAGCCGTATTTTCGCGGGAACGCAGACTGAACAGCGAGTTGGGGATCAGTACGCCACCACCATTAGGGGTTTCCGGGCTGATATTGCCAAGTACCAATCCAAATGGTTCAAAGCAGGGAGAAGTAAACACTCCAGTCGCCACGAAAAGGTTGCTGTCTTTGGCCATACACCAGGATCCCATATCGAATTGGTTGGCAGGACAACCACATATATCTTCGATGCAGGTAGTATTGTTTGGGCAAAAACCACAAATTGCCTCTGGTTCTTCAGATTTGCAGGATGCCCAAAGCAGTGCCATCCCAAAAAATAAAATGATCTCTTTCATAAATTTAGTAATTGAAATACCTGAATAATAATACCCCTTCTCCTTCGCTTAATCTTATCGTATGATCTACAACTTTGAAATCGCCTGCGAAAGAGAATCGTACTTTTTTGCCAAAATAAGGCACATTTGCCTTCGGTTCTCCATAGTCTTCCACAGATTCTATTTGGAGATAAGCGTCCGGGGAAGCAACAGATGTAGTCGGAATCGTCAGGGAATCCGGATAGGCACTTATACCGAGGTGAACCTTTCCGGCACCCTCCCCTAAAGGGAACTTGCGGCCCGCAACCAACAGTTGTTCCAGTTCATCCGGAGTCCACTCAGGTGGCAAAAGCGGGTCAGTCACTTTTTGCGGCTGGTCAAATCCCAGCACAAACGCCCAACCTATGGGGAGAACTCCCTCAACGCTATATTCAAGGCCACTCCATATCTGTTTGATGCTGTCTGTACGAATCAGGTAACGGGTTATTGAAGCAACATTTAAATTTATCGGAATATTTCCGATGGAGTCAAACACAAACGCCTGCCCGCCCTGATAGAAATACGATTTATTAAGTCCTGCCCCATCCTCCAGCCGGTAACGCACATAAAAGTCATCGGGCTTGAGTTCCATGGGAAGGTCTGCCTCTTTTTTACATGCGGTTGCTGCGAGCAGCATCCAAAGGCTCAGGAAATAAAGACCTTGGGGTACTCCTGTCGCGTTTATTCTTATAAGGTTTAACATAATGCCTGAATGTGATTTGAATATCTGTATTGAGATGCGTTGTGTTGTTTTTGAAAAAATTATCATGGGTCAAATCGAAAATACCCTGGCTGTACCGAAAATCTATCCCCCATCGCGGACTGATGCGCCATTCTCTGCCTAATATAAACCTTATGTCAAATCGTTGCAGGCCATCTTCCAAACTGATATTAACATTTGGAGTTGGCCCTGATCCGCTGATAGAGACGGAGTTTAAACCTCCGTGCCATAAAGGTTTACACCAGGTCGGACTGACACCAAAGAGCCAGGCACTCCTGTAATCGGGAGCACTTTTTTTGATTAAAACAGGTAATTCGATAAAAAGCAGGTCTTGTAAATTCCACGTTACTTCCATCGAACTACTGGGTACAACGATTTTAAAATCAGATTTTTCTGAATAATGGGTGACGTATTTGAACTGTAGTTCGGTTTGAAGACGATACCCTGGAGAAAGGTACATGCTGTAGTGATAGCCAAAATGGGGCAGAGCACTAAACTGCCTGTCCGGATAATCCACAAGCGTTAAATTTCCACCCACAATCCACCCGCGTTGTACGCGCCGGTACCGACCCATAGGAGGCTGTGGCTTGACCAGGCTGTCTAACCGGGGCTTATTAATGGTATCTGCTAAAGACCACCTCAATGACAAGCTATTGAAATTTGCAGATGCGACCCTATTCTCAATCAAGTGCGGTTCATGAGCAGTAGTGTCTATTGAAACCCCGGCGGGAAGCGATTGCCTCGATGTAGCTGTTAGTTCTGGCGGAAGATCCAGGAATTTAAGCTGTTCATTTTCAGTGGACATTAAGAAAGTTTCGCTGTCCAAAGTACCCCTGTGATCTTTGTTGCCGTTTGTTGCTGATTGGGCTATTTTTTCACTGGGTGTATGAAATGGCGGGACTACAGGTGGCGCAGATAAGCCACTTTTCCCGCTAATTATTTCCTTCTGTCCACCGATGGATTCCAAATTTGAATTGCGATTTTCTCTATTAACACCTGAAGGCCAACCAGTTGCTGGCTGGATACCGGAATTGAAAAATGGTGTTACTGATTGGGACCAATTCCATGTATTTGAGACCGGAAATTGAAATGCTTGGTCCATTCTAAACACCTGAAAAGGGTCATTGGAATTGCCACCCGAAAAATTGTTATATGCACCTGCTGATTTGTTGAAATAAGAAATGGGGAATTGATCCGTATCCTGGGTTGCAGCATTTTGGCCTTCTCCCATTTTTTGCTCTGTTTCAGACTGTAAAGTGTTGATTTTTAACAACCATGATCCATAAATGCAGTAGCAAACACAAGAAATACCGAAGAGAAACAAAAAAAACAGCCAATACCGCTTTTTGATGTTGTCACCAGGCGGAGCAATGGTGCCTGGTATATTTTCGTTGGGTGCGCTTTTTCCCACATTATCCAGTAGTGCAGACATTTGTTGCCAGTCGCGCTCTTCGAGTGTGCAACTTAAGCCCCGAATAGCCTCTCTGATTTTATGCTCATTGGCAGATAAGTTCGGGTTCATAGCAGAAATAGTGTTTTAAATATTTTGGAAGTATGCGCGAGCATTTTTTGTAACTGTAAGCGGGCTTGGGCGAGATGCCATTTGGAGGTACTCTCGTCAATGTTCAGCATAGCTGCAATTTCCCGGTGCTTGTAACCGTCAATGATGTAGAGGTTGAATATAGTACGTTGGGTAGCAGGCAGCTTCTGAATAGTCGCAAGGATTTCTTCGGCAGCCAGATGGTCAATGGCATTTGTTGTCAAAGGTATATCGGCGGTACTTTCAAAGTCCATGCGTTGCCTGTAAACGGTACGTTGGCGTACAAAGTCAATGGTTGTATTAAAAACAATACGCGCCATCCAGCCCGCAAAGCTACCAGTGCCATTATATGAAGCGATGGAACTAAAAATTTTAAGAAAAGCCTGATTCAACACTTCCACGGCTTCCTCTCTGTTATTGAGGAAGCGCAAGGCGATGGGCATCAAACGAGCAAAGTGGCGCCGATACAGGAACTCCTGCGCTAGCCGGTGCCCTTGCAGACAACCTTCGCACAAGTATTCGTCGGTACTTTTTTCGTTGAATGATGAACCCTCCATAAGTGACTTAAAGGACGTTTATATGAAGTCGAAATTGGGTGCAAAATAGTTGGTTGAAATCCAGTTTATTTTCAGAGGTTTGAAAAATCAGGGATGTTGTTCTTGAGGAAGTGGCCTTTATTCCCCAATCTGGCAAATATTGCTGGTTTTTGATTTATTCTCCGGGCCGCACCTGTAATCGCCGCCTTCCTCCACAAAAACCGTTCAATTTGCCGCCGGTGGCGAAGAATATGAACGATGGCGTGTTCCAGCAATTGCTCCACATCGTAAAGTTGTCCCCAGGGCACTACCAATTTATGGTCGATATCGGTCGCCTCAATCCTTAGATCGGGATAATCCCGGAACAATTGAACATTGTATTGGAACATTTGATCGAGTGCAACCATGTATTCCTGAATGGAACCCAATTTTTGTTTGTTGCGAAAATTCAATTGCTCACCTTGTTGCTTTCTGATGCAGATGGCATAGGTATAGCCTGACCGCACCACATGGGTTAAAATGGTCTGAATCGAATGGCAGTTTTCATCGTCCGAATCGCCATTGACAACGGTTAAAAGCGCCGTTGTGCTCACCGTTTCCAGGACGGTTTTTAAATCTTCGAGGGCCCTTTCGTACTCATCTAAAAGCGCACCTGCGGCACCTGTCTCTCTGTATTTTTTCATAAAATTGTGATAGGTTAATAACATAGAAATGCAAGTCGCCAATTACCGCAGCAATAAAACGTCCCCTTCAAAAAGCTCGGTTTCGCCGTCCTCGTATTCGACGATTACATAATAAACAAAGACGGCAATATCTGCAGGCTTCCCTTTAACACGGCCATCCCAACCAACGCTGGAGTCATTGGGATAAATATTATTCATCTTAAACACCGTTTCTCCCCATCGATCATACACCTGAAATGTTCGGATTTTCAACATAGGATCATTAGAAAAGGCTGAAAATGTATTGTTGATGGCACCATCCGGACTGAAAACATTCGGTATGTACAAATTGGGACGATCACCCTTGCAAGAGTCGGCCGGCAACAACCGAATTTCTGTCGTAACAATACTATCGCAGCCATTTTGTCCTGTAAAGGTCTCAACAAAAATGCCTGCAAGTATTGGATTACAGGTAGTATCCAAAATCATAATGGTCTTGACAGGTAAAAGGGTGACTGTAGCAATCACGAACGAATCACAACTACTGCCGTTTTGAAAAATTTGGGTAAACACACCGGCAGAAGCGGGATTACAGGTAGTGGCAAAGGTCGTTGTGGTATCGGCGGTAACGAGGGTTACGGTCGCAATGACCAGGGAATCACAACCACTGCTGCTCTGTAAT